>JAEWVY010000021.1 GCA_023396625.1 Pseudomonadota bacterium
CCGCTGTGCAGATCGTTGCCGTAGCGGGCCAGCCCCTGGAGACAACTCGGGCAGCTGGTGAGGATCTTTACATTGTCCCCGGGCGCAATGGCCCCGGACTGGCGCAATGCCGCCTCGCCCTTGCGAATTTCCTCTTCCTTGCGGAACCGCACCTGGGTCGAGACGTCCGGCCGGGTGACGCCGAGGGTGCCCGATTCGCCGCAGCAGCGGTCGCTGCGCAACACCCCGTCGCCCACCAGGGCCCGCACGGTAGCCATCGGATCGCCAAGCTTCATCGGGTTGTGGCACGGCTCGTGGTAGAGGTATCCCACCCGGTCCGCCGCCAAGGTGATGCCCTTTTCCAACAGATATTCGTGGATGTCCACAATGCGGCAGCCCGCGAAGATGTCCTCGAACTTGTAACCTTGCAGCTGGTCGTAGCAGGTGCCACAACTCACCACCACTGTCTTGATGTCCAGATAGTTGAGTGTGTTGGCCACCCGATGGAACAGCACCCGGTTGTCCGTGATGATCTTCTCTGCCCGATCCGCTTCGCCAGACCCGCGCTGGGGGTAGCCACAGCAGAGATAGCCGGGCGGCAGCACAGTCTGCACCCCAGCGTGCCAGAGCATGGCCTGGGAAGCCAGGCCCACCTGGCTGAACAGGCGTTCCGAACCGCAGCCGGGGAAATAGAACACGGCTTCGGTCTCGGTGGTGGTGACCCGCGGGTCGCGGATGATGGGAACGTAGTCCTTGTCCTCGATGTCCAGCAACGCGCGCGCCGTCTTCGTGGGCAAGCCGCCAGGCATCTTCTTGTTGACGAAGTGAAGCACCTGCTCACGCACTGGCGCCGGCCCGACCGTGGCGGGGGGGTGTGCCGTCTGCTTGCGCGCCGCCACGCGCAGCACCTGGCTCATCAACCGCTGCGCCCTGAAGCCCACGCCCACCATCGCCGAACGCGCGAGCTTGATGGTTTCGGGGCGCGTGGCGTTGAGAAAGAACATCGCCATCGCGTTGCCAGGGCGGAAGGACTTCTGGCCCATCTTCCGCAGCAGGTTGCGCATGGCCATGGTCACATCGCCGAAGTCGATGTTGACGGGGCACGGCGACAGGCACTTGTGACACAGCGTGCAGTGATCGGCCACGTCCTCGAACTCCTGCCAGTGCTGGATCGACACGCCACGGCGCGTCTGCTCCTCATACAGGAAAGCCTCCACCAGCAACGACGTGGCCAGAATCTTGTTACGCGGGCTGTACAGCAGGTTGGCACGCGGCACATGGGTGGAGCACACCGGCTTGCACTTGCCGCAACGCAGACAGTCCTTGACGCTGTCGGCAATCGCGCCGATGTCGGACTGCTGCATGATCAGTGACTCGTGCCCCATGAGTCCGAAACTCGGCGTGTAGGCGTGGTCGAGACCGGACGAATAGACCGGCGCGCCGGTTTCGCCACCAGGGTGGCCCGGCCCGGGACGCAACAGCTTGCCACGGTTGAAACGCCCCTCGGGATCGACCTGGCGCTTGTAATCCGCAAACGGGCGGATCTCGGCATCGCTGAGAAACTCGAGCTTGGTGATGCCAATACCGTGCTCCCCGGAGATCACCCCACCCAGACTTCGCGCCAGCACCATGATGCGGCGCACGGCCTCGTGGGCGGCCTGAAGCATCTCGTAGTCGTCGCTGTTGACCGGTATGTTGGTGTGCACATTGCCATCCCCCGCGTGCATGTGCAGGGCCACCCAGACACGCCCCTTGAGCACCCGCTGGTGGATGGCATGGCAATCCTGCAGGATGGGAGCGAACGCCGCCCCCGTGAAAATCACCCCCAGCGCATCGCGGATCTGTGTCTTCCAGCTTGCGCGAAGAGAGTGGTCCTGCAAGCGGGGAAACAGCGTATCCACCTCTTCCAGCCAGCCGCGCCACTGCGCGCGCACGCCACGCACCAGGCCCTGGGCCTGGGCCACGCGCTCTTCCAGCAGTTCCGCAGGCGGCACCTCCGCCGCGTCACCTTGCTGCGCCAGCGGCAGACTGCCCCGCGTGAAGTACGCCTCGAGCTCGTCGCACAGCCGGAGTTTGTTGCGCAGGCTCAGCTCGATGTTGATCCGTTCGATGCCGTCGGTGTACTCCCCCATGCGCGGCAGCGGAATGACCACGTCCTCGTTGATCTTGAACGCATTGGTATGGCGGCTGATGGCCGCGGTGCGCTTGCGGTCGAGCCAGAATTTCTTGCGGGCCTCGGGACTCACCGCCACGAAGCCTTCGCCATGGCGCGAATTCGCCATGCGAACCACCTCGCTGGCGACCCGGGCCACCGCGTCGGCGTCATCGCCCGCGATGTCGCCGAACAGCGCCATCTTGGGCAGGCCGCCACGTCGGGACTTGGTCGCATAGCCGACGGCCTTCAGATAGCGGTCATCCAGATGCTCGAGCCCCGCGAGAACCACGCCGGAGCGTTTCTGCTCGGCGAACATGTACTCCTTGATGTCGACAATGCTGGGCACGGCGTCCTTGGCGTGACCAAAGAACTCCAGGCAGACCGTGCGCGTGTGCGATGGCATGCGGTGCACCACCCACCGCGCGCTGGTGATGAGGCCGTCGCAGCCCTCCTTCTGCACCCCTGGCAGGCCGGCCAGAAACTTGTCCGTCACGTCCTTGCCCAGGCCCTCCCTGCGGAACACGCTTCCCGGGATGTCGAGCCGCTCGGTCTTGAGCAGTGTCCTGCCGCCGGCATCGAAGGTCTTGAGCTCGAAGCTCGCCACCTCCACATCATGAATCTTGCCCAGGTTGTGGTTCAGCCGCGTGACCTCCAGCCACTGGGCGTCCGGCGTCACCATCCGCCAGCTCGCCAGATTGTCGAGCGCCGTGCCCCAGAGCACAGCCTTCTTGCCGCCCGCGTTCATGGCGATGTTGCCCCCCACGCATGACGCTTCGGCGGAGGTGGGGTCCACGGCGAACACGAAACCCGCGCGCTCGGCCGCATCGGCCACCCGCTGGGTCACCACCCCCGCCTCGGTCCAGACCGTGGGCACGGGCGCTGCCACGCCGGGCAAGGCGACGACCTCGACCTCGCTCATGGCCTCGAGCTTCTCGGTGTTGATCACCGCGCTCTTCCAGGTCAACGGAATGGCGCCCCCGGTGTAGCCCGTGCCCCCTCCGCGCGGGATGATGGTCAGGCCAAGTTCAATGCAGCCCCTCACCAGCCCGGCCATCTCGGCCTCCGTTTCGGGGGTCAGCACCACGAAAGGATATTCAACGCGCCAATCCGTGGCATCTGTCACGTGGCTCACGCGCGACAAGGCATCGAATTTCACGTTGTCTTTCGCCGTGAGCCGGCCCAGCACCCGCTGCGCCTGCCGGCGCAGCCCGGCGATCTCATGCAGGCCCCGGTCAAAAGCGTCCACAGCTGCGTGGGCCGTCGCCAGCAACTCCGCCACCAAGGCATCACGCGCAGGATCAGCCGCGGGCGTGCGGCGCCTGTCGATCTCCGCGAGCCGGTGACGCAGCGCGTCGACCAGCATCCTGCGGCGGCCGGGATTGGCCAGCAGATCATCCTGGAGATACGGATTGCGCTGCACCACCCAGATATCCCCCAGCACCTCGTAGAGCATGCGGGCGGAGCGGCCCGTGTGGCGCTCGTCGCGCAACTGGTTCAGCAGAGCCCACGCCGGCTCACCCAGCAGGCGAATGACAATCTCGCGGTCGGAGAATGACGTGTAGTTATAGGGAATTTCGCGCAGGCGCGGCGCCTGGCCGCCAGCGGCCAGGCACTGTTGGAGCGTGGAGGGAGCGTTCATCGGTAGAGGCAAGCACAGCCAGACCCGGACAAAAGCGTGACCACCCGGCTGAGCGAGGATGTTACCGCAGCGCAACATACACACACCGGGCCTGGGGCCTGGCCGTCGCGCAGCGGACACCCCCCTCAGGCAAACCCGCTTGCCACGGTCCTGTCATTCGTTCTACATTGAAATGTCATTTCCGGAAGCTAAGATTCCGGCTTCCATTTTGAGGAGACCCCATGAAATCAAGACTGACCGTGGCCGCTTTCGCGGCTTTTCTGGCCCTGCCGGCTTCCGCACAAACCGAAATTCAATGGTGGCACTCCATGGGCGGCGCGTTGGGCGAGTGGGTCAACGACCTGGCCAAGGACTTCAACGCCAGCCAGAAGGATTACAAGATCGTGCCCACCTTCAAGGGCAGCTACGATGAATCGATGACGGCCGCGATCGCCGCGTTCCGCTCCGGCAACGCGCCGCACATCCTGCAAGTGTTCGAAGTCGGCACCGCCACCATGATGGCCAGCAAGGGCGCGATCAAGCCCGTGGCCGAAGTCATGAAGGAAGGTGGCGTGAGCTTCGACCCCAACGCCTACGTTCCCGCCGTGGCCGGTTATTACACGGCCCCGAACGGCCAGATGCTGAGCTTTCCGTTCAACAGCTCCACGCCGGTGTTCCATTACAACAAGGATGCGTTCAAGGCCGCCGGCCTCGACCCCGAAAAGCCGCCGACCACCTGGCCAGAAGTCGCCCTGGCGGCAGCCAAGCTGAAGGCCAGCGGTCACAAATGCCCGTTCACCACGAGCTGGATCAGCTGGACGCAGCTCGAGAGCTTCTCGGCTTGGCACAACGTGCTGTTCGCCACCAAAAACAACGGCTTCGGTGGCCTGGATACGCGCCTGTCGTTCAACACCCCGTTGCACATGCGCCACATTGAAAACCTGGCCAACATGGCCAAGAACGGCCTGTTCGTCTACAAAGGCCGGGGCAACGCCGCCGATGCGACCTTCGTGTCTGGCGAGTGCGCCATGGCCACGGGCTCCTCGGCGCTGTACGGCAACGTGACGCGCAATGGCAAGTTCGCCTACGGCATCGGCACCCTGCCCTATTACCCCGACGTGCAGGGCGCGCCGCAGAACACGGTGATCGGCGGCGCCAGCCTCTGGGTCATGAACGGCAAGAAGGCCGCGGAGTACAAGGGCGTGGCGCAGTTCTTCGCGCACCTGTCCAAACCCGAGGTGGCGGCCGCCAGCCACCAGCGCACGGGCTACCTGCCCGTGACCCGGGCCTCCTTCGAGCTGACCGACAAATCGGGCTTCTACAAGAAGAACCCCGGCACCGACGTCTCCGTCACGCAGATGATCCGCAAGACCACCGACAAGTCGCGCGGTGTGCGCCTGGGCAACTTCGTGCAGATCCGTACGGTGATCGACGAGGAACTCGAGGGCGTGTGGAGTGGCAAGAAGACACCCGGCGAGGCGCTGAATGCCGCCATCCGCCGTGGCAACGAACTTCTGGAGCGCTTCCAGAAGGCCAACAAGTCCTGATCCGCGGCATCGCCCGCCGCCCCGGATCCGTCTCACCGGGCAGGAAAAGCAGATGCAGGCCATCTGCTTTTTCTGTTTGAGTCCCCCACCTTCCCACGGCACCCCATGGAAAAACGCGTCCGCTTCAAGTCAGCCTGGCTGCCATGGCTGCTGATCACGCCGCAAATGGCGATCATCCTGGTGTTTTTCTTCTGGCCGGCAGGCCAGGCGCTGTACCAGAGCGTGCAGCAGCAAGATGCCTTTGGCACGTCCAGCGAGTTCGTCGGGCTGGAAAACTTCGAACGGCTTTTTGCGGACCCGGGCTACCTCGACTCGTTCAAGACCACCGCGATCTTCTCGGCTCTGGTCGCCGTACTGGGCCTGGCCATCGCGCTGCTGCTGGCTGTCATGGCCAATCGCGTGGTGCGCGGCGCCGCCGTGTACAAGACCCTGCTCATCTGGCCCTATGCCGTGGCGCCGGTGATTGCGGGCGTCCTGTGGCTGATGATGTTCGCTTCGCCGTATGGTGTGGTGTCGCATACCCTGCGCGCCATGGGCATGGAGTGGGACCATTTGCTCAACGCCAACCACGCCATGGCGCTGATCGTGATGGCCGCGGTGTGGAAGCAGATCTCCTACAACTTCCTGTTTTTCCTGGCCGGACTGCAGTCGATCCCGCATTCGCTGATCGAGGCCGCCACCATCGACGGGGCCTCGCCATGGAAACGATTCTGGAGCATCGTGTTTCCCCTGCTGTCACCCACCACGTTCTTCCTTCTGGTGATCAACGTCGTCTACGCCTTCTTCGACACCTTCGCCATCGTCGACGCCGCCACGCATGGCGGCCCGGGCAAGGAGACGTCGATTCTGGTCTACAAGGTGTACTACGACGGATTCAAGGCCCTGGACATCAATGGCTCGGCGGCGCAATCGGTGGTCCTGATGTTGATCGTGGTGCTGCTCACCGTGATCCAGTTCCGCTTCGTTGAAAAGAAAGTGCAGTACTGACATGGTTCCTTCCGTTCGCGGCGCCGCCGCCCTTGCCACCCAAGGGCTTCACGGCAACCCGGAAGTCGGCTCTCGGAGTCCCTCATGATCGAGCGCCGGCCCTTTCTCACCTTCATCGCGCATGTCACGCTGATCATCGGCGTGCTCATCGTGTTTTTCCCGATCTACGTGACCTTCATCGGTTCCACGCAGACCGCCCAGCAGATCGCGAGCAGCAACCCGATCTCGCTGCTGCCGGGTGGCCACATGCTCGAAAGCTACCGCCTCGCGCTGTTCGGCGGCAAAACCGAGGCGGGTTCCAGCATCGCACCCGCCCTGCCAATGATGGGCATCAGCCTGGCCAGCGCGCTGATCATCTCCATCGGCAAGATCGCCATCTCGCTGTTGTCCGCCTTTGCCATCGTCTACTTTCGCTTTCCGGCCAAGGGATTGGTGTTCTGGATGATTTTCGTGACGCTGATGCTGCCCGTGGAGGTGCGCATCGGCCCGACCTACGAGGTCGTCTCGGACCTGAGGATGCTCAATTCCATGGCGGGCCTCACGGTGCCGCTGATCGCCTCGGCCACGGCCACCTTCTTGTTTCGGCAATTCTTCCTCACCGTGCCCGACGAACTGGTGGAGGCTGCCCGCATCGATGGTGCCGGCCCCATGCGCTTCTTCTGGGACGTCCTGCTGCCGCTGTCCAAAACCTCGACAGCGGCGCTGTTCGTGATCCAGTTCATCTACGGCTGGAACCAGTATCTCTGGCCTTTGCTCGTGACCACCGATGAAACCATGTATCCCATCGTGATGGGCATCAAGCGCCTCATTTTCGGTGAGGTCTATATCGAGTGGAACGTGGTGATGGCCACCGCCATCCTGGCCATGCTGCCTCCCGCGGCTGTGGTCATCCTGATGCAGAAATGGTTCGTCAAGGGCCTCGTCGACACGGAAAAATAAACATGGCTGCCATCTCCCTCAAAAACGTCGTCAAACGCTACGGCCACGGCCCCAAGGCCAACCAGGTCATCCACGGCGTGAACGCCGACATCGCGGACGGCGAATTCGTCGTCATCGTGGGGCCGTCGGGCTGCGGCAAGTCCACGCTGCTGCGCATGGTGGCCGGCCTCGAGGAAATCTCCGGCGGCACGATCTCCATTGGCGCGCGCGTGGTCAATGACCTCGAGCCCGCCGAGCGGGACATCGCCATGGTGTTCCAGAACTACGCCCTGTATCCGCACATGAGCGTGTTTGACAACATGGCCTACGGCCTGAAGATCGCCAAGGTGCCGGTCGCCGACATCAAGACCCGCGTGGACAAGGCGGCGAGCATCCTGGAACTCGGGCACCTGCTCGAGCGCAAGCCGCGCGAACTCTCGGGCGGCCAGCGTCAGCGTGTGGCCATGGGCCGCGCCATCGTGCGCCAGCCGCAGGTCTTCCTGTTCGACGAACCTCTGTCCAACCTGGACGCCAAGCTGCGCGCCCAGACGCGCCTGGAAATCCAGAAACTGCACCGCGAACTCGGCATCACCAGCCTGTTCGTGACGCACGACCAGGTCGAGGCCATGACGCTCGCGCAGCGCATGATCGTGATGAACGCCGGCAACATGGAGCAGTTCGGCACGCCCGAGGAGGTCTACCACACGCCCGCCTCGACGTTCGTCGCCAGCTTCATCGGCTCGCCGCCCATGAACCTCCTCAAGAACGCGCCGGGCGGCCAGACCGGCACCATCCTGGGCGTGCGGCCCGAACACCTGGACGTGAGTGCGACCGGCTGGGAAGTGCGCGTGGAAACCGCCGAACTGCTGGGCGCCGAACGCCTGATCTATGGCCGACTGGGCGGCGAACAGCTCATCGTTCGGGTGGAGGAAGGCACGCACGCGCCGCAACCGGACGAGCTCATCCACGTCACCCCGCGCCCGGATCGTCTGCACGCGTTTGACGCCGCCACCGGAAAGCGGAAGTAGCCTGTCCCTGGACGGCGAGGCGGCCCCCGCGCAGCACCCCTGGCATGGGCCGTGCCAGCTTGATCGGCCAGGGGGAACGTTAGACACGAAGGAACCACCTCCATGACCACACCGTGGCCTTACCCGCGATGGATCGCCCACCGGGGCGCCGGCAAGCTGGCACCCGAGAACACGCTGGCGGCCTTCCGCCTGGGGGCGCAGCACGGCTACCGCATGTTCGAGTGCGACGCCAAGCTCAGCCGTGATGGCGAGCCGTTCCTGCTGCACGATGCCACCCTGGAACGCACGACCAGCGGCGCCGGCCGCGCCAGCGACCTCACCCTGGGTGAACTGGCCCGACTCGACGCAGGCCACTGGCATTCGCGCGCCTATGCCGGCGAACCGGTGCCCACGCTGGAGAATGTTGCGCGCTTTTGCATCGCCAACGGCCATTTCCTGAACATCGAAATCAAGCCGACGCCCGGCCAGGAAGAAGAAACCGGCCGCGTGGTCGGCGAAGCCGCCGCCCGCCTGTGGCGCGACCAGGCCGTCCCGCCGCTTTTTTCCTCGTTCCGGCCTGAATCGCTGGCCGGCGCGCGGGCCACCGCCCCACACGTGCCACGCGGCCTGCTGCTCGACACTTTGTGGGACGGCTGCTTCGACCACGCCCGTGAATTGGGCTGCGTAGCCATCGTGTGCAACCACGCTCTGTGGGACCGTGCCCTGGTGGCGCGCGTTCAGGGCTGGGGTCTGCGGGCCCTGAGCTACACCGTGAACGACGAATGGGCGGCGCAGCGCCTCATCGCCCTGGGCACCGACGGTCTCATCACCGACCGCGTGGACCTGTTCAATCCCGCGTCCTGAGACCCTGGCATCAACAAAATCCCGGCCAGCCCGGGTTTTCGAGGCGACCCGCTCAACGGCTCAGGGCCGCGACGCGAGCACGCCGCGCACGTAGGCCGCGATCACGGCCAGCAACTGGTCCAGGTGAGCGCGCAGCGGCTCGAAGCCCGCGTTGGGCTCGCGTGTATCCTCGTCCATGTAGACAGGGCGGCGGATCTCGACCTGCAGGCTGTGCCGACTCAGGTGCGGTTGGCCAATGCGGCCGATCAGCTCCACCCCCTTGTAGGGCTCGTTATAGGCCACGCTATAGCCAAAGCCTCGCAGCGTCTCGCCGACAAGTTGGATAAATTCGGGCGCGCAGGACGTGCCGTCGCAGTCACCCAGCACGAAGTCGGCCAGCGGCGGCGCATCGGCGCGACCCAGGCGCCGGTACACATCGTTGGGCATGGAATGCAGGTTCAGGTGCCACACGGCGCCAAAGCCATGCACGCTCGCGTCGATGGCCTGCTGCAGCGCCGCATGGTAGGGCCTCCAGTAGCGCCCAATGCGGTGCTGCACCTCGGCCACCGTTCGCCTGCGCGTATATATCGGTGTGGCCACACCGTCGACATTGATGCTCTGCCAGATCAAGCCCAGGCCCTGTCGCGTTTTCACGCCCGGTGACAGCGGCACGGGCCACGCGCCGTCGATCTGCGCGGGGTCCAGGTCGGTGTCGCTGCGGTTCACATCGATGTAGGTACGCGGAAACGTGGCCGCCAGCAGCGTGGCGCCGTGCGCGGGCGCCGTGTGCCACAGCGTGTGTACGTGCGTATCCTCGCCCCGGCGCAGCAGCGCCATGGGCACGGCGTGACCGAAGTCCTCGGGGTATGCCGTGCCACTGTGCGGCGAGTCGCACACCAGCGGCAGGGCGGGCACGGTGGGCGACCGCACCTCGACCGGGGTGTCCGGCCGGGGACGCAGGAAGTCGGGCAACGGCATCAATCGAGGCGGATGTTGGCGCGCTTGGCCACGGCCGTGTAGCGGTCGATGGCAGCCTGGATCTGTTTGCCGAACTGCTCGGGCGTGTTGCCCATGGATTCGCCCGAGATGCTCTTCTGCTTCTCGAGGTAGTCCGGCAGGGCCATGGCCTTGTGCGCAGCGGCGTTGAGCTTGGCGATCACTTCCTTGGACGTGCCTGCAGGTGCCACCAGGCCGAACCAGCCGCCATCGCCCATGCCGGGGTAGCCCAGCTCGGTGTAGGTGGGCACGTCGGGCAGCACCTCGCTGCGCTTGAGCGCCAGCACGGCCAGCGGGCGCAGCCTGCCGCTCTTGATGTGCGGCAGCGTCGAGGGCAGGTTGTCCGTCATCGCGTTGACCTGGCCCGCCAGCGCGTCGTTGATGGCCTGGCCCGCGCCCTTGTAGGGAACGTGCAGCAGGTCGATGCCGGCCAGGTTCATGAAGTTTTCGATGTTGGCGTGGCCCAAAGACCCCGTGCCCGGCGAGGCGAAGGTGTACTTGCCGGGATGGGCTTTGGCCAGCGCGATGAATTCCTTCATCGTTTTGGCCGGCACGCTGTTGTGCACCACGAACACGCTGGGCACGCTCATCACGTTGGTGATAGGCGCGAAGTTCTTGACCGGGTCGTAGGGCAGTTTGGAGAAGATGGCCGGGTTGGCGCCGTGCGTGCTCACCGTGGCCATGCCGATGGTGTAGCCGTCCGGCACGGCCTTGGCGATGGCGTCCGCGCCGATCGAGCCGCCGGCACCGGCCTTGTTGTCCACCACCACGGCCTTGCCGAGGATCTGGCTCATCTTCTCGGCCAGCAGGCGGGCCACCAAGTCAGTGGAGCCCCCCGCGCCAAACGGCACAATGAGCTTGATGGGTCGGTTCGGGTAGTCGTCGCCCTGGGCATGGGCCAGGGGTGCGAGCACGGCGGCAGCCGCGCAGGCCGCCAGGGTGGACAACAGGGTACGGCGCAATGCCATGGTGAGGTTCCTCTGGAGCGTGGATGGATGCCGCATTCTGGACACCGCCGTCAGGCGCGAAAAGCGACAAAATGGCACCGATACATTACCAACGCTCATACATCCCCCATGCGCATGCACTCGCCCTCGCTATCGGAACTGCACGCCTTCGCCGCCGCGGCGCGGCTGGACAGCTTCTCACAAGCGGCCGAGGAGCTGAACGTGACCCAAGGCGCCATCAGCCGGGCCATCGCACGGCTGGAAGACCACCTGGGCCTGGCCCTGTTCACGCGCGAGGGGCGGCGCAGCGTGCTCACACGCGCGGGCAGCGACTACCTGGACACCGTCGGCCCCTCGATCGCCGCCATCGAGTCGGCCACGCGCGCCGTGCGCATGCGCCGCGCGGGGCGACAGCTGCGCGTATCGGTCACGCCCACGCTGTTCAGCCACTGGCTCATTCCGCGCCTGCCGGACTTCAGCGCGCGCCACCCGGACATCACGCTCTCGTTCGCGCCCTATCGGCGCGACGACCCCCTGACAGCCTCCGAGATCGACGCCTGGGTGCGCATTGGCACGGGCGACTGGCCCGCCGCCAGCATCGCGGCCGACTACATCGTGGGACGCGAACTGGTGCCCATCTGCCACCCGGCGGACCTGCAAGGCCCCGGCGCCATCCGCACCCCGCAGGATCTGCTCGCGCGGCCGCTACTGGCGCACACCAACTACCCAGGCAACTGGGCGGCCTGGTTCAGCGGCGTGAACTGCGCGCACCCGTCCATCGTCCCCGCGGCCGACTTCGAGCAGGTGGCGATGCTCGTGCAGGCCGTGATCGCCGGACTCGGCGTGGCCGTGGTGCAGCGCTGCCTAGTGGAAGAGGATCTCGCGGCCAGGCGCATCGCCATCCCGATCGACCGGCCGGTGGCGCTCGACCGAGGCTACTACCTGTGCCGCCCCGCGCAGCGGCCGGCTAACGGCGCGCTCGACACATTCCGCGCCTGGCTGCTTGGCCAGGCGGGGAGCCAGAACCATCAACGCCAGCCGCGCAGCAGCACCCATTGACTCGTGGCACACGCCACGACGAGGGCGACATAGGTGAGCATTCGCCCGTCGCGCCCCAGCAGCACCAGACCCGCCGCCAGCACCAGGCACCCCACCACGAAATTGATAGCAAACTGTGTCCGCCAGCTGCTGGCCACGGCTGTTTTTTTCAGGAAAATCCGCCCTCCTCCAGTCAGCAGCAGCGCCACGAACAAGGCCGGGGCCACGAAATTCAGCAGATGATTCAGCCCGTCAAGCAAACCCATAAACAATGCCCGTCTAGTCCCGCGCGCGCCTCGTCAACCCGAGGTGGAGACAAATTTTATAATCGCCCCCATGGCAGTCTGGGCCCTGGGCATCAACCACACGACCGCGCCGCTGGATCTGCGTGGCCGTTTCGCGTTCGCGCTCGACCAGATCCAGCCCACGCTGCAAGGGCTGCGGCACTCGTTTTCGCGCCATCCCGAAGCCGCCATTCTCTCCACCTGCAATCGCACTGAAATCTATTGCGCCAGCGAGGCCCCGCAGCTTGACCACGCGCTGCAATGGCTGGCCGGCACCGGGGGCGTGAGCCCGGAGGCCCTGCGCTCGCATGTCTACACCCTCGAGGATGCACACGCGGCACGCCACGCCTTCCGCGTCGCCAGCGGCCTGGATTCCATGGTCCTGGGCGAACCGCAGATCCTGGGCCAGCTGAAGAGCGCCGTGCGCGCCGCCGAGGACGCCGGCGCGCTGGGCGCCACACTCAACCAGTTGTTCCAGCGCAGCTTCTCGGTCGCCAAAGAAGTGCGCACCACCACCGAAATCGGCGCGCACTCCATCAGCATGGCCGCCGCCGCGGTCCGCCTGGCCGGCCAGCTGTTCGAAGACCTGAGCGAAGTCAAGGTGCTGTTCGTCGGCGCCGGCGAGATGATCGAACTCGCCGCGACGCATTTCGCCGCGCGCGGTCCCAAGGCCATCGCCATCGCCAACCGGACGCTGGATCGGGGCGAACGGCTGGCCTCCCGTTTTGGCGGCGAAGTCATGCGCCTGGCCGACCTGCCCGACCGGCTGCACGAATTCGACGCCGTGGTCAGCTGCACCGCCAGCACGCTGCCCATCATCGGCCTGGGTGCCGTGGAGCGGGCACTGAAAAAGCGCCGCCATCGGCCCATCTTCATGGTGGACCTCGCGGTGCCCCGCGACATCGAACCCGAGGTCAAGGCCCTGGACGACGTCTACCTCTACACCGTGGACGACCTCTCCAGCGTGGTCCAGACCGCGCAGGCCAGCCGCCAGGCCGCCGTGGCGCAGGCCGAAGCCATCATCGATGCCGGTGTCCAGAGCTTCATGCACTGGATGGTGCAGCGCGACCCACACACCGGCGTGGTGCCGCTGATCCGGCAGCTCCACGCGCAGGCCGACACCTGGCGCGCCGCCGAACTGGCGCGCGCGCGTCGTCTGCTGGCCCGCGGCGAAGACGTGGATGCCGTGCTCGAGGCCCTGTCGCGCGGATTGACGCAGAAAATGCTGCACGGCGCCATGGCCGAACTGCACGCGGCGGATCCCGCGCAAAGCGAGCAGACCACCCGCACCATCGCCAGGCTGTTTCTCCGTTCACACGATAAAAACGCCATTTAGCCAGCGTCACGTGGACGCTATCAGCTACATTGTTTGTAGCACCTACCCCCTCTTCCCACGCCACGGCATGACCCCATTTCTCGCCAGCCAGCTTGAGCGCTACACGCAGCGCCTGGCCGAACTCGACTTCCTGCTCTCGCGCGAGGACATCATGGCCGACATGGCCCAGTTCCTCAAACTCTCGCGCGAGCGCACCGACGTCGCGGTGATCGCCGAGCGCCATGCCCGCCTGCGCCAGCGCGAGGCCGACCTGGCCACCGCGCGCGAGATGCTGGAGGAACTGCGCGGCGACGAGGCCATGGCCACCATGGCGCGCGAAGAAATCGCCAGTGCCGAGGCCGAGATCGCCACGCTCGACGCGCAGCTGCAGCGCCTGCTGCTGCCGCGCGACCCCGACGATGCGCGCAACGCCTACCTCGAAATCCGCGCCGGCACCGGCGGTGACGAGTCCGCACTGTTCGCCGCCGACCTGCTGCGCATGTACCTGCGCTACGCCGAACGCCGTGGGTGGAAGCCCGAGGTGCTCAGCGAGTCACCGAGCGAACTCGGCGGCTACAAGGAAGTGGTGCTGCGCATCGAGGGCCCGCCTGGCGACGGCCCCTCCGACAGCGGCGTCTACGGCACGCTGCGCTTCGAATCCGGGGGCCACCGCGTGCAACGCGTGCCCGCCACCGAAACCCAGGGCCGCATCCACACCAGCGCCTGCACCGTCGCCGTGCTGCCCGAGCCCGACGAGACGCAGACGGTGCGGCTGAACCCGGCGGAGTTGCGCATCGACACCTTCCGGGCCAGCGGCGCCGGCGGTCAGCACATCAACAAGACCGATTCGGCCGTGCGCGTCACCCACCTGCCGACCGGCATCACCGCCGAATGCCAGGACGGCCGCTCGCAGCACAGCAACAAGGCCAAGGCGCTGCAGGTGCTGAGCGCCCGGCTCCAGGAGAAGGAACGCAGCGAACGTGCCGCCCGGGAAGCGGCCACCCGCAAAGGGCTGATCGGCAGCGGCGACCGCAGCGACCGCATCCGCACCTACAACTTCCCCCAGGGCCGGCTCACCGACCACCGCATCAACCTCACGCTGTACAAGCTCGGCGCCATCATGGAAGGCGAACTCGACGATGTGATCGCCGCCCTGCGCGTGGCGCGTGACGCCGAACAGCTGGCCGAACTCGAGGTGGGCGCATCGGCCTGAGCCGGGACGAGCCAGGATTTGAAAGAAAACGCGCCTTTCCCAGCGTCAAATGGACATAGTTTGCTATGAAACCAGGACTTGATGCCTCGGAACAGGGCCTGCCGGGCACCCTGGCACAGGCCCTCGCCCAGGCGCAGGCCCGGGGGTTGGCGCCGCTCGACGCCCAGATGCTGCTGCTGCACGCGCTCGGCCGCTCGCCCCACGACCGCGCCTGGCTGGTCGCCCACGGCCACGACGCACTGGCATCCGAGACGACGCGGACCTATGGCGCCCTGGCCGCGCGCCGCGCCGCCGGCGAACCGCTGGCCTACCTCACCGGCGTCCGCGAATTCTTCGGCCTGCCCCTGCAAGTGGACGCGCGCGTGCTCGACCCGCGGCCCGACACCGAAACCCTGGTCGACTGGGCGCTCGCGGCGCTGCCCGCGCCGTCGCCACACACTCCGGCACCGCGGGTGCTGGACCTGGGCACCGGCAGCGGCGCCATCGCCCTGGCCCTGGCCCATGCGCGGCCGGACCTGCACGTCACGGCCGTGGACCGCAGCGGCGACGCCCTGGACGTGGCCCGCAGCAATGCCCGCCGCCTCGGCCTGCCGGTCGCGTTCGTGCAAGGTTCATGGTTCGACCCCGTCGCCGGGCGTTTCGACCTGATCGTCTCGAACCCACCCTACATCCCCGCCGCCGACCCGCATCTGGCGGCCCTCACCCACGAACCGCGCTCGGCCCTGGCCAGTGGCGCCGACGGGCTGGACGACATCCGCCGCATCGTGGCCCAGGCACCGGCTCATCTGGCCCTGGGCGGCTGGCTGCTGCTGGAACACGGCTGGGACCAGGCCGACGCCGTGCGCACACTGCTGACACAGGCCGGCCTGGGCGAGGTGCACAGCCGCCCTGACCTGGCCGGCATCGCGCGCTGCACGGGCGGGCAATGGCCCGGCACCGGCCCTGCCTGACCCCAAAGACCCCTGCCAGCGTCGACAGTGCCGACAGTGAAATAATCTCCGCCATCGCCGCTCGCTTGAACGCGGCCCCCATTTCAGGAGTACCCCATGAGCGACAACACCCAGCAACGCATCGACAACCTGGTGAAATCCAGCGAAATCGTGCTCTTCATGAAGGGCAGCGCCAGCTTCCCCATGTGCGGCTTTTCCGGCCGCGCGATCCAGATCCTCAAGGCCTGCGGCGTGGACCCGAAACAGGTGACCACCGTCAACGTGCTCGACGACGACGCCATCCGCCAGGGCATCAAGGAATACAGCCACTGGCCCACGATTCCGCAGCTCTACGTGAAAGGTGAATTCATCGGTGGCTCGGACATCATGATGGAAATGTACGAGTCGGGCGAACTGCAGCAGGTGCTGGGCCAGCCGGCCGCCTGACCTGCGCGGCCGCGGCCCTGGAGCCCGTGGCCGTGCGGGCGAACGCGCCTCCCGGCGCCACTACACTTGGACAGTGATGTCCTTGACCCAGAGCCTGCTCCTGATCGTCCTGCTGATCGCAGCCAGCGCCTTTTTCTCGGTGGCGGAGATTTCGCTCGCGGCCTCGCGCCACCTGCGGCTGCGCCAGATGGCCGACGAGGGCGACACCCGCGCCGAACACGTGATGCGCGTGCAGGCGCACCCGGGCCACTATTTCACGATCGTCCAGATCGGCCTGAACGCCATCGCCATCCTCGGCGGCATCGTGGGCGAAGGCGCCCTGGGGCCGCTGTTCAGCGCGCTGCTCGCGGACTGGCTGGAGCCGCCACGCGCCGCCACCGCCAGTTTCCTGGCGTCTTTCCTGATCGTGACGTCGCTGTTCATCCTGTTCGCGGATCTGCTGCCCAAGCGCCTGAGCATGATCGAGCCCGAGCGCCTGGCGGTGCGCGTGGTCGGCCCGATGCAAGGCTTGCAGACCTTGCTCAAGCCCTTGGTGTGGCTCTACACCCGGGCGACCGACGGGCTGTTCCGTGTCCTGGGCCTGCCTGCCCAGCGGGATGATCGGGTCACCTCCGATGACATCCTGGCGCTGACCGAGGCCGGCGCCCAGGCCGGGGTGCTGGCGCGCCATGAGCAGCAGGTCATCGCCAATGTGTTCGAGCTGGACACCCGCGCCATCGCCAGCGCGATGACCCCGCGGGACCGGATCGCCTTTTTCCTGCGCGACGATCCCGATACGGTCATCCGCGCGCGCATCGCCGCCGAACCGTTCTCCACCTACCCCGTGTGCGATGGCGACATCGACCACGTGGTGGGCTATGTGGACGCGAAGGATCTGTTCCAGCGCGCGCTGAACAACCAGCCCATCTCGCTGGCGGCCGAGGGCCTGGTGCGCAAGGTGCTCATCGTGCCCGACCGGCTGACGCTGTCCGAAGTGCTGGCGCAGTTCCGCCAGGTCCACGAGGACTTCGCCGTGATCGTCAACGAATACAGCCTGGTGGTCGGCGTGGTCACGCTCAACGACGTGATGAGCACGGTCATGGGCGAACTGGTCGGCCCCCACGACGAGGAGCAGATCGTGCGGCGCGACGCCAACTCCTGGCTCATCGACGGCGTCACGCCGATCGAGGACGTGCTGCGCGCGCTCGGCATCGACGATCTGCCGCGCCGCGATGAATACGACACCCTGGCCGGCTTCCTGATGGTGATGCTGCGGCGCGTGCCCCGGCGCACCGACAAGGTGGTCTGGGGCCATTTCGAATTCGAGGTGCTGGACGTGGACAGCCACCGCATCGACCAGGTGATGGTCACCCGTCTGCCGGACGACGCCGCGGCACCCTCGGCCATCTGACCGCAAAGGCCGTCAGGCGCCCGCGAACTCCCACTTGCGCCGGGCGCCCAGCACGGCGTTGGGGTATTCGGCGCGGCCGCGCGAGCCGTTGTAGCGCCCCAGCGCCATGAACAGGTCCCCGCGCTCGCGGTCGAGGTAGTGGCGCAGGATCACGCAGCCAAAGCGCAGGTTGGTCTGCATGTGAAACAGCTTGCCCGCATCGCCATCGCCGATCACGCGGGTCCAGAAAGGCATCACCTGCATGTAGCCCCGCGCGCCCACGGGGCTGACGGCGAACTTCCGGAAGCCGCTTTCCACCTCGATCAGCCCGAGCACCAGCGACACATCGAGCCCCGCACGGCGGCTTTCGTACCAGACGGTCTGCAGGAACTCCCGCCGGGTGTCGAAATCGGGCTTGCGTCGGCGCAGGCGAAAAATCATCGTCCCCATCCAGCGCAGGTAGCGCAGGCGGGCCTCGGTGGTCTCGAATTCCGGCACAGGGGGCGCGCTGTTGGCAATGGCCGCGCTCAGCGCGCCTCGCACAGCATCGGCCAACGGCTCCTCGAGCTGCCCTCCCGCCCATGAGGACTTCTGAAAAAATAGCAACAGAAGACCAATTGGCAATGGGAAAAGGCAATTTCGCCTTGAAATTTCAACCCTTGCGCCTTGCACGAGTGCCGGCCCCCCGGGCGCCAGCGGGTGGCCGGATCGGGCCGGTCTCACCGGGCGACGGCCGCCGCCAGGCCGAGCCGGGCGGTCAGGAACTCGTCCACCTCGGCCAGCGGCACGCGGCTGGCCTCGGCGTCGCGCCGGTGCTGGTATTCGAGCTGGCCCTCCTTGAGTCCCCGCTCGGAAATCACCACGCGGTGCGGCACGCCGATGAGCTCCCAGTCGGCGAACATGGCGCCGGGGCGCTCGCCACGGTCGTCGAGCAGCACGTCGACGCCTCGGGCCAGGAGCCGGTCGTGCAGGGCCTCGGCTGCGGCCTTCACGTCGGCGCTGCGGTCCATGCCGATGGGGCAGATCACCACGGTGAAGGGTGCGATCGCGTCCGGCCAGATGATGCCGCGCGCGTCGTGGTTCTGCTCGATGGCCGCCGCCGGCAGGCGCGTGATGCCGATGCCGTAGCACCCCATCTCGAACGGCGCCGGTTTGCCGTCCTCGCCGAGGAAGGTGGCGTTCATCGCCCGGCTGTACCTGGTGCCAAGGTAAAACACGTGGCCCACCTCGATGCCCCGCTCGATCGCCAGCGCCCCTTTGCCGTCGGGCGACGGGTCGCCGGCCACCACATTGCGGATATCGGCCACCTGATCGGGCTCGGGCAGGTCGCGGCCCCAGTTGACGCCCGTCAGGTGAACGTCCGCTTCGTTCGCGCCGCAAACCCAGTCGGCCATCACGGCCACCTCGCGGTCGGCCACGACACCGACCGGCTTTTTCAGATTCAAGGGCCCCAGGTACCCCGGCGGGGTGCCAAAATGGTCCAGGATTTCAGCCTCGGTGGCGAAGCGAAAACCCAGCTCGAACCCCGGCAGTTTGCCGACCTTGACTTCGTTCATGTCATGGTCGCCGCGCAGCAGCAGCAGCCAGATCCGGGTCCGGACCACTTCGTCGTAGTCATTGAGCTCGTCAGTGGCCAGCACCAGCGACTTGACGGTGGCCTGCAGCGGCAGGCCCAGCAGCGCCGCCACGTCGGCACAGGTGCTTTTTCCCGGCGTGGGCACACGGGTCAGCGCCTGCGCCGCCGCGGGGCGGGGCCCGGCCGGCGCGAGCGCCTCGGCTTTTTCCATGTTCGCCGCGTACTCGCTCCCGGGGCAGTAGACGATGGCATCCTCGCCGGTGGCGGCGATCACCTGGAATTCCTCGGACAGGTCCCCGCCGATGGCGCCACTGTCCGCCGCCACAGCCCGGTAGGTGAGGCCAAAGCGGTCGAAGATGCGGCGGTAGGCGCCGGCCATGATCTGGTAGCTTGCCTTCGCGCCCGCCTGGTCCCGGTCAAAGCTGTAGGCGTCCTTCATGATGAACTCGCGTCCGCGCATCAACCCGAACCGCGGACGGCGCTCGTCACGGAACTTGGTCTGGATCTGGTAGAAGTTCTTGGGCAGTTGCTTGTAGCTGCGCAGATCCTGACGGGCGATGTCAGTGATCACTTCCTCGCTGGTGGGCTGCACCACGAAATCGCGCCCATGCCGGTCCCGGATGCGCAGCAGCTCGGGGCCCATCTTGTCGAAGCGGCCGGTTTCCTGCCACAGTTCGGCCGGTTGAATGACCGGCATGGTGAGCTCGACGGCGCCGGCACGGTTCATCTCCTCGCGCACGATGGCCTCGACCTTGCGGATCACGCGCAGTCCCAGTGGCATGTAGCTGTAGATGCCGGCGCCCAGCTTCTTGATCAGGCCCGCCCGCATCATGAGCTGGTGGCTGACCACCTCGGCATCGGCAGGCGCGTCGCGCAGGGTGGCAATGGAGAACTGACTGGCTTTCATGGGAGAGAAATGGACTCGATTGGGGAAATGGGACACCGGGTGCCTTGATGCACGCCGGCTCGCGTGCATAATGAACCCAGTTTAAAAAATCGGGGTTTGATTATGCTTGACCGGGAAGGCTTTCGGCCTAACGTCGGCATCATCCTGCTCAACCAGAGAAACCAGGTATTCTGGGGCAAGCGCATCCGCACCCACAGCTGGCAGTTTCCGCAGGGCGGCATCGACCGGGGGGAAACCCCCGAGCAGGCCATGTTCCGGGAGTTGCACGAGGAAGTGGGCCTGCGCGCGGAACATGTGCGCATTGTGGCCCGCACCCGGGACTGGTTGCGCTACGAGGTGCCTGACCGGTACATCCGGCGTGATGCGCGGGGCCATTACAAAGGCCAGAAGCAGATCTGGTATTTGCTGCAATTGACCGCGCAGGACTGGCACCTGAATCTGCGAGCCACCAACCATCCGGAGTTCGATGCCTGGCGCTGGAACGATTACTGGGTTCCCCTGGACGTGGTGGTGGAATTCAAGCGCGGGGTCTACGAACTGGCGCTGACCGAATTGTCGCGCTATCTGCCGCGACAGGAGCAGCGCGGCCGCTATCTTCGCAGCGGCATGCGCTTGCGCGAGGCCATCCACGAGCCCCGCCGGGAAATCATGCCCGGCGCGAGTTTCGAACTGCCTCCCGGCGCATCGTTCGATCCGGATCCCCAGGGCGGGCCGCGCGCCGCCACAGGCCCTTCGGGCCCCGCCGAGGAGACGCCTCATGCGCCGCGCTAGCGCCTTGGCCTTGCTCCTGGCGTTGGCCTGCGGCGGCCCGGCCGCCGCTGCGGATGACGACGAAGACCCAGGTGCGGCCCGCACCACGGCCCAGCCGGTTTCACCGCCGGCTTTTGACCGGACGCGACTGATCGAGGTGCTGCAGCCGGCGGGCTCCACATTGAGCCATGGCGTGGACCCAGGCACGCTGACCGTCGGCCCCGATGGGGAAGTCCGCTTCGTGCTGGTCGCGTGGCGGCCCGGTGGGGCCAGCAATGTGCTGTATGAGGGCATTCGTTGCGCCAGTGGCGAGTACCGCGTCCACGCCCGTCACAGCGAAGAGCGGGGTTGGACACTTGCCCCTGCCGACTCGCCCTGGCGGGCGCTGACCAGTGGCGGGGGCGCACGCGTCGCATGGATCATCGCACGCATGGGCGCTTGCGAAGGCCACGTCCCCGGCGGCTCCGCCGAAGACATCGCGCGACGGCTGCGCACGGGAAAACTCCCAGGCTACGAATAGATGAATCGACAGGGCGCCTGCCGCGGCGGCTTTTCGCCACGGCAGGTCCGGCAGGGTCAGCGCGTCAGCACGAGGTTGTCGCGGTGCACCATTTCGGGCTCCGCGGCGTAACCCAGCAAGGCCTCGAACTCACCCGACGGCTTGCGGCACAGCAGCCTGGCCTCGGCACTCGAATAGTTGGCCAGACCTCGGGCAATCTCCCGGCCGGCCGGGTCACGCACGGCGATCACCTCTCCGCGGGAAAACTCGCCTTCGACGCCGGTCATGCCGATAGGCAGCAGGCTCTTGCCCTCCTCGAGCACCTTCAGGACCGCCCCCTGATCGACAGTGACCGCCCCTCGCAGCTGGAGATGATCGGCCATCCACTGCTTGCGCGCCTGCTGTTTGGCTGTCTGCGCCACCAGCAAGGTGCCGATGGACTCGCCGTCGGTCAGGCGGATCAGCACATCGGGCTCGCGCCCCCAGGCGATCGCCGTCGAGGCCCCCGAACCCGCGGCGCGCCGGGCGGCGAGGATTTTGGTCAGCATTCCACCGCGGCCCAGACTGGACCCGGCCCCTCCCGCCATGGCTTCCAGCGCGGGATCCCCAGCCCGGCCTTCGCTGACGAAGCGGGCTGAAGGGTCCTTGCGTGGATCGGCGGTGTACAGCCCGCGCTGGTCCGTCAGGATCACCAGCGCATCGGCCTCGACCAGATTCGCCACCAACGCCCCAAGGGTGTCGTTGTCCCCAAACTTGATTTCGTCGTTGACCACCGTGTCGTTCTCGTTGATCACCGGCAGCACGCGCAGCTTCAGCAAGGTCAACAGGGTGGAGCGGGCATTGAGGTAACGCTCCCGGTCGGCCAGGTCGGCGTGGGTGAGCAGCACCTGGGCACTGCCCAGGCCGTTTTCGCGCAGCTTGGTCTCGTACATCTGCGCCAGACCCATCTGACCAACGGCCGCCGCTGCCTGCAGTTCGTGAATTTCACGGGGTCGGGTCGTCCAGCCCAGCCGTTTCATGCCTTCGGCGATGGACCCGCTCGACACCATGATCACCTCGCGTCCCTGGCGCGCCAACGCAGCCAACTGGCGACACCATTCGCCAATGGCGGCTTCGTCCAGTCCACGGCCTTCATTCGTGACCAGGCTGGACCCCACCTTGACCACGAGCCGCTGCGCGTCGCGCAGCACGGGGGAAGAGAATTTTTGATTCATTTCAGCCTTATTCCAGCGTCGAATGGTGCTTCTTAGCTACTAATTATATAGCATTCGATTCATCTTCCGTGTCGACATGGCCCCCCCCCAGGCGCACCTCGGGACCGGCCGGCATTGGGCGCACCCTCTCAGGCCGGCCATTCCCCGACGAATCGGGGATCCGGCGCGGCCGGCGGCTGAGCCGCCAACTGCTGCGCCTGGACATGCTGGTACACCGCTTTCACCAATGCCTCGCACCCTTCATGGGTGAGCGCGGAGATCTCGAACACCGGCCCCTTGTAGCGCATGCGCCGGACGAAGTCCTTCACACGGTTCGCGCGATCGGCCGGATCGAGCATGTCGACCTTGTTCAGGACCAGCCAACGAGGCTTGTCATACAGGGCCTTGTCGTACTTTTTCAGTTCCGCGACGATGGCTTTGGCCTGCACCACCGTGTCCACCTCGTCGTCGAAGGGCGCGAGGTCGACGATGTGCAGCAGCAGGCGCGTGCGCTGCAGATGGCGCAGGAACTGGTGCCCCAAGCCCGCGCCATCGGCGGCGCCTTCGATCAGGCCTGGCACGTCCGCCACGACGAAGCTCTGCTCGGGGCCGACCCGCACCACCCCCAGGTTCGGATGCAGCGTGGTGAATGGGTAATCGGCGATCTTCGGGCGGGCGTTGGAGATGGCGCTGATCAGCGTCGACTTTCCGGCGTTCGGCAGCCCGAGCAGGCCGACGTCTGCCAGCACCTTGAGTTCGAGCTTGAGGTTTTTCCGCTCCCCGGGCCAGCCAGGCGTCTTCTGGCGCGGCGCGCGATTGATCGCGCTCTTGAACCGCATGTTGCCGAAGCCGCCGTCACCCCCCTTGGCGATCAGGAGGCGCTCGCCGGGTGTGAGCAGTTCGTGCAGCACCGCGCCGGTTTCCGCGTCGGTGATGATGGTGCCCACGGGCATCTTGAGCGTGATGTCGTCCCCCGCCGCGCCAAACATGTCGGAACCCATGCCATGCTGGCCGCGTTTGGCCTCGTGCCGCCGGGAAAAGCGAAAGTCGACCAGTGTGTTGAGGCTGGGATCCGCCACCGCCCAGACATGCCCCCCCCGACCACCATCGCCACCATTGGGCCCCCCGAATTCCTTGTATTTCTCATGCCGAAACGAGACGCAGCCGTTCCCGCCATCGCCAGCGATGACGTCAATATAGGCTTCATCGACAAATTTCATGATTCGTCCAGTTCACGCGCAGATAGCGGATTTCAGAAACACAGAAGCCCCGACCAAGCGGGGCTCCGGAACAGGGGACGCGCGGGAATCCTACGCCGGCGTCACGCTCACGGTGTGCCTGTTCAGCGCCCCTTTGACCGCAAATGACACACGGCCGTCGACGAGCGAGTACAGCGTGTGGTCCTTGCCCAGCCCCACGTTGGTGCCGGGATGGAATTTCGTGCCGCGTTGCCGCACGATGATCGAGCCGGCGCTGATGAGTTCACCACCGTACGCCTTCACGCCAAGCATCTTCGGCTTGGAATCGCGCCCGTTTCGCGTTGAGCCGCCGCCTTTTTTCTGTGCCATGATCCGTGCTCCTTAAGCGCTGATAGCGCCGATTTGCAGTTCCGTGAACTGCTGGCGGTGCCCTTGACGCTTCTGATAGTGCTTGCGACGGCGCATCTTGAAGATGCGCACCTTGTCGTGCTTGCCGTGCGCCACGACCGTGGCTTTTACAGATGCGCCGGAAACCAGGGGCGTGCCCACCTTCAGTTCCGCGCCGTTTCCGACGGCCAGAACCTGGTCGATCACGATCTCCTGGCCTACGTCCGCAGCAATCTGTTCTACTTTGATTTTCTCGCCAGCAGCAACACGATATTGTTTGCCGCCGGTTTTTATGACCGCGTACATGTAAACCTCTTCCATGAGATCTGCGAACGGATTTTCGCAGAGCCCAAAATTATAACACTGCCTGCCTCTGGCAGCCCATTGAAACCACCTTTCACCCCACGGATCAGGGCCCGCACTCCCTATAATCATTTGGATTATCCTCCCCCGCGCCCACCGCCTTGACCGCTTCCAGTTCATCCACCACGCGCATTGTTTCACTCGTCAGCCACGACATGGCGGAAGTGGACCGGGTCATCGCTCAGCGTCTCGACTCGGGTGTTCCTCTGGTGGGGGAAGTCGCCCGGTACATCATCTCGGCGGGAGGCAAGCGCCTGCGGCCCGTGCTGCTGCTGCTGACCTGTGGCGCGCTGGGCTACACCGGATCCCAGCGGTTCACGATGGCCGCCGTGGTGGAGTTCATCCACACGGCGACCTTGCTGCATGACGACGTGGTCGACGAGTCCACCCTGCGCCGGGGACGCGCCACGGCCAATCAAGCTTTCGGCAACCCAGCCAGCGTGCTGGTCGGCGACTTCCTGTACTCGCGCGCCTTCCAGATGATGGTCGAAGGCAACGACATGCGCATCATGCGGATCCTCGCCGACGCCACCAACATCATCGCGGAAGGCGAGGTGCTGCAATTGATGAACATGCATGACGCGTCACTGGACGAGCAGGCCTACCTGCGGGTGATCCGCTCGAAAACAGCCAAACTGTTCGAGGCCAGCGCCAGACTGGGCGCCGTGCTCGCCAACAGCCCACCGCAAATTGAGCAGGCCTGCGCCGACTACGGCCAGGCACTGGGTACGGCCTTTCAGGTCATCGACGACGTGCTGGATTACAACGGAGACGCGGCGGAGATGGGCAAGAACCTTGGCGATGATCTTCGTGAAGGCAAGGCCACGCTGCCACTCATCATGGCGATGCAGTTGGGATCAGCCAGCCAGCGCGACACCGTCCGTCAGGCCATTGAAACCGGCGGTATCGCGGATCTCGCGGAAATCGTGGCCATCGTCAGGCAGACCGGCGCCCTCGAGGCGACCACCCAGGCCGCCCACGCCGAGGCCCAGCGCGCCATCGATGCGGCGCGACATCTGCCGGCAAATGTGTTCACCGATGGTTTGCTACAATTGGCGACTCAGCTTCTGGACCGTCGGCACTGAACTTGCCCGATCGGCTCCAGCCCACGGGGTGTAGCTTAGCCTGGTAGAGCGCTACGTTCGGGACGTAGAGGCCGGAGGTTCGAATCCTCTCACCCCGACCAGATTTCCACTGTGTCCTCCCGCACCACAGCCGTGCATTTGTTCTCACGTTTGTGGTTTACACACGCGGGCCAATCGGCGAAGATCGCTCGGTGACCTTCGTTCAAGCACGTATCCCTTCCCATGGCTGTCGCTGACCCTCAGTCCCAGCAAGCCGCCGTTGCCCTGCCAGGCTTGGCACGCGCCCTTGTCGCCGCCGGGAAACTCGGCCAGAAGCTGGCGGAAGACCTCTACCGCAAATCGCAGGCAGGACGCACCAACTTCATCGCAGAGCTGACGGGTTCGGGCGCGGTGTCGGCGGCGGATCTCGCGCACACGATGTCGTCGGCCTTCGGCGCCCCGCTGCTGGATCTCGATGCCATCGACGCGCAACGCCTGCCCAAGGGCCTGCTAGACCCGAAGATCTGTCTCGAATTCAAGGTCGTGGTACTGAGCAAGCGTGCCAACCGCCTGATCGTCGCCACGGCGGATCCGTCGGACCCTGCGTCCGCGGAGCAGATCAAGTTCGCCACCCAAATGGGGGTGGACTGGGTGATCGTGGAATTCGACAAATTGTCCAGGTTGGTGGAAAAGCACCTGGTTTCGGCGTCCGAAGCCATGGACAGCATCATCGGGCAGGATTTCGAATTCGATGCCTCGTCGATGGAAGAAGTCACCACCGAGACGGCCGACACGGCCTCGTCCGAGGTGGACGACGCGCCGGTTGTCAAGTTCCTGCACAAAATGCTGCTCGATGCCTTCAACATGCGGGCATCCGACTTGCATTTCGAGCCTTACGAATTCAATTACCGCGTCCGTTTCCGCATCGACGGCGAACTGCGGGAAATCACGTCTCCTCCGATCGCCATCAAGGAAAAACTCGCCTCCCGAATCAAGGTGATCTCGCGGATGGACATCGCCGAAAAACGGGTCCCACAGGATGGCCGGATGAAATTGAAAGTCGGTCCGGACCGGGTCATCGATTTCCGCGTCAGCACCTTGCCCACGTTGTTCGGCGAGAAGATCGTGATCCGTATTCTCGACCCGAGCAGCGCCAAGCTCGGCATCGACGCGCTGGGTTACGAACCCGAGGAAAAGGCCCGGCTGCTGAAGGCCATCGAGCGCCCGCACGGCATGATCCTGGTGACCGGTCCGACGGGTTCCGGCAAAACGGTTTCGCTTTACACCTGCCTGAACCTGCTCAACAAGCCTGGCGTCAACATTGCCACGGTGGAAGACCCCTCGGAAATCAACTTGCCAGGCGTCAACCAGGTCAACGTCAACGACAAGGCGGGACTGACTTTCGCAACCGCTCTGAAAGCCTTTCTTCGCCAGGATCCCGACATCATCATGGTCGGTGAAATACGTGATCTCGAAACCGCCGACATTGCGATCAAGGCCGCACAAACCGGCCATCTGGTGTTGTCGACGCTACATACAAACGATGCACCGGCCACGTTGACCCGGATGCGGAACATGGGCATCGCCGCCTTCAACGTCGCCTCCAGCGTGATTCTCATCACCGCGCAGCGCCTGGCGCGACGACTGTGCGTGCACTGCAAAACGCCCGCCGACTATCCTCGTGAAGCGATGCTCGAGGCAGGTTTCGACGAGGAGGAACTCGACGGCACCTGGATGCCCTATCGGCCAGTGGGTTGCCCGATGTGCAACGATGGGTACAAGGGGCGTGTCGGGATCTATCAGGTCATGCCTGTCAGCGAGGAGATCCAACGGATCATCTTGCGGGACGGCAGTTCGCTGGAGATCTCCGAACAGGCCGAACGTGAAGGCGTGCGCTCACTGCGTCGCTCCGGCCTGCACAAAGTCAAACAGGGCATGACGTCGCTGGAAGAAGTGCTCGCGGTGACCAACGAATAAAGATCAGGAAGGGCGAGATGGCAACGGCAACACCCAGAGACGTCAGGGAATATGTTTTTGAATGGGAGGGAAAAGACCGCAACGGCAAGCAGGTTCGCGGCGAGACGCGCGCTTCCGGGGAAAACCAGGTCCAGGCCACCCTGCGGCGCCAGGGCGTTCTTCCGGTCAAGATCAAAAAACGCCGGATGCGTTCGGGCCGGAAAATCAAACCCAGGGATCTCGCCATCTTCACACGCCAGCTGGCGACCATGATGAAGGCGGGCGTGCCACTGCTCCAGTCATTCGACATCGTGGGTCGCGGCAACCCCAATCCCAGCGTCACCAAACTGCTCAATGACATCCGGACCGACGTGGAAACCGGCACGTCCCTGAGCGCAGCCTTTCGCAAGTATCCGATTTATTTCGACAACCTGTACTGCAACCTCGTGGAAGCCGGTGAGGCGGCGGGTATTCTTGAGCAGTTGCTGGACCGCCTGGCCACGTACATGGAAAAGACGGAGGCGATCAAGTCCAAGATCAAGTCGGCGCTCATGTACCCGATTTCCGTGATCGTCGTCGCATTCGTCGTCGTCACCGTGATCATGCTCTTCGTGATCCCGGCGTTCAAGCAGGTGTTCACCTCGTTTGGCGCCGACCTGCCCGCACCGACGCTGCTCGTCATTGCCATGAGCGAATTTTTCGTCGCCTATTGGTGGCTCATTTTTGGCGTCATTGGCGGCGGCATCTACTTCTTCATGCAATCTTGGAAACGCAGCGAAAAAGTCCAGATGTTCATGGACCGGCTACTGCTGAAGATCCCAATTTTTGGTCCTCTGGTCGAAAAATCGGTCATTGCGCGATGGACGCGGACGCTCTCCACCATGTTTGCGGCGGGTGTCCCCCTCGTGGAGGCACTGGACTCGGTGGGTGGCGCCTCCGGCAACTCCGTTTACGCGCAGGCCACGGAAAAAATCCAACAGGAAGTCTCCACCGGAACCAGCCTTACCGCGGCCATGGGCAATGCCCACCTGTTTCCCAGCATGGTGCTGCAAATGTCCGCCATCGGCGAGGAGTCAGGGGCGCTCGATCACATGCTGAGCAAAGCGGCGGATTTCTATGAGGCTGAAGTCGACGAAATGGTCGCGGGACTGTCGAGCTTGATGGAACCGATCATCATCGTGTTTCTGGGCGTCATCATCGGCGGCATCGTCGTGTCGATGTATCTGCCCATCTTCAAGCTCGGGCAGGTGGTCTGATGCCCGATCCTGGTGTGGTTGTCGCCATCTTCGGCGGCCTGCTTGGATTGCTGGTGGGCAGTTTCCTGAACGTGGTCATTCTTCGCCTCCCCGTGATGCTGGAGCGCCAGTGGGCGGCGGAATGCGCCGAACTGGCGGGCAAAGAGCCCGCGCATCAGGCTCCCTTTAACCTGCTCGTCCCGCGTTCCCGCTGTCCGAAGTGCGGCCACACGATCAGGTGGTTCGAAAACATCCCCATACTGAGCTACTTTGCGCTTCGTGGCAAATGTGCGTCCTGCGGCACTTCAATCGGGCTGCGCTACCCTCTGGTCGAACTGGCCACGGGAGCCTTGTTTTTCTGGTGTTTTTCGCGCTGGGGTGCGTCAATGACCGCGGTGGCTTGGTGCGGTTTTTCAGCCTTGGTGCTGTCATTGGCGCTCATCGACTGGGACACCACCCTGCTGCCCGACAGCATGACGTTGCCCTTGCTGTGGGCGGGCGTGCTGGCCGCCTCGCTGCACTGGACTCCGGTTACCCTGACAGAAGCCGTTTGGGGTGCCGCGGCAGGCTATCTGTCGCTCTGGCTCATCTATTGGGCCTTCAAGCTCGCCACTGGGAAGGAAGGAATGGGTTTCGGGGATTTCAAGCTGTTCGCTGCCTTGGGTGCCTGGTTCGGATGGCCTGCACTGGTCCCCATCATTCTCATGGCTTCCGTTATCGGTGCCACTGTGGGCATCGTCATGAAGTTGTCAAGCGGGCTGCGCGAAGGTCGGTACATCCCTTTTGGGCCGTTTCTTGCCGGCGCAGGTCTCACGGCCATGGTGTTTGGCCCGCAATCCATTCTCCGGGCAGCAGGTCTCTAATATCGCCATGGCAGACCCACGGCGCATTGGGGTGACCGGTGGCATCGGAAGTGGAAAAACCACGGTGTCGCGGCAACTGGCGCTGCTTGGCGCGACCGTCATCGACGCGGATGAAATTTCGCGGGCCCTGACCGGCCCCGGGGGCGAAGCTCTCCCGGCCATCGCCGACCGTTTCGGCCCCGCCTACATCACGCCTGACGGCGCCCTCGACAGAGCGCGCATGCGCCAGCTTGCATTCAGGGAGCCGGATGCAAAAACAGCGCTTGAAACCATCGTTCATCCCCTGGTTCGCGAACGCACGGACCAACTGGCCCACGCCGCCATCGCATCCGGCGCGCCCTGCATCGTTTACGACATTCCCCTGCTCGTCGAATCCGGACTGTGGCGACAGTCTCTGCACCGCATCTGGGTGGTCGACTGCACACCCGACACACAAATTGCACGTGTCACCGCCCGCAACGGGCTTGATCCTGCCGATGTGCAGCGGATCATTGCCGCCCAGGCACCGCGCGAGCAGCGACTGGCGATTGCCGACGCCGTGGTCTACAACGAAACGCTGTCCCTCGACGACTTGAAAAGAGAAGTCACGTTGCTCGGAAAGTTGATCGGGCTATGATGGGGGACTTGGAAGAAGCAGCGTGATCCTCTACGAATATCCCTTCAACGAGCGCATACGGACCTACCTGCGGCTCGAACATCTTTTTCATCGTCTCGGTCAACTGATTCCGAGAGAGACCGCGCTGGATCATCACTATGCCCTAATGACCATTTTCGAGGTCATGGATGTCGCGACAAGGGCTGATCTCAAATCCGACGTCCTCAAAGACTTGGACAAGCAAAAACAATTGCTCAACGGCTATCGAGGCAATCCGGCGATTTCCGAAACCGTCCTGGATGAGGTGGTGGGGCGGTTGGACCACTGCTTCAGCGCGTTGAACAACCTGCCTGGGAAGGCTGGCCAGTCGTTGACGGAAAACGACTGGCTGATGAGCGTGCGCAGCCGGGCCGCCATCCCGGGAGGCACCTGCGAATTCGACCTGCCCGCGTATTTCGCATGGCAACACAAAACCGTCGACGAACGACACGCCAATCTTGCCACCTGGGCATCGACTTTGCGGCCCCTCGCCGAGTCGGTGCACATGCTGCTGAAAATGCTGCGTGATTCAGGGACTCCGCAAAAGGTGATGGCCACCGGCGGGCAATTCCAGCAACCCCTTCCGCAAGGGCGCACCTATCAGTTGCTCCGGTTGCGGATCGACCCTGCACTGGATCTGATCCCGGAGATCAGCGGCAACCGGCTTCTCGTATCGGTCCGTCTGATGCGAATGGCGGACGACAACCGCCTTCATCTCTGCGCCGAGGAGGCGCCTTTCGAACTCACTTTGTGTGCCTGACGGCAGAATGACCATGTCATGAGACCCTCGTCAGATGAAACCTCCAGACGTCAGGTGCGCTGCCCCGCCTGCGGAGGAGACAGCCTCTTTGCCCCGGAAAATCGCTTTCGCCCATTCTGCTGTCAACGTTGCAGACAACTCGATCTGGGAGCCTGGGCCACCGAGAGCTTTAGGGTCGCGGCCCCGACAGACGAGGAAACGGCCGCCACCCCGGCCAGCGACACACATTAGCAGCGCCACGAACCTTGGGGGCTTCCCCAGGGCAATCCTTTGCCATTCATTGTTTTTGCCGCTCAATATGTAGCGCCCGGCGTCCCCCGCTCAAGCGAGAGCCACTCCAGCACGGGCACCGCTCCGGGAAGCACCGGCGTCACACATACTGGCAACTGCTGCCAGGAAAAATCCTGGCCCTCACGCATCTGCAGAACACCGTGCCACTCGAACACCTTGCAGAAGTTCAACCGAACGAGTGCATGCGGGTAATCCACCAACTGGGTTTTCCACAGGAGAGGTTCGCCGATGTCAATGCCCAGTTCCTCGTGCAGTTCGCGGCGCAGCGCTTGCACCACATCCTCCCCGGCTTCCAGCTTGCCACCCGGGAATTCCCAGTACCCCGCGTACACCTTGCCTTGCGGCCTCGAGGTCAGCAGAAAGTACCCATCCGGCCGAATCAAGACGCCCACGGCCACATCCACCACCGGCCGTTCTGAACCGCCCACTCTTTCGACATGGGCATCCGCCACCAACGGCACGACACGCTCGCCCATGGAGTTCAGCGCTGCCCCATGAAATCGCGAGCGAACTGATAGGCCACGCGGCCACTGCGCGAGCCACGCTCCAGCGCCCAGACCAGTGCCTCCGACCGGGCTTCTTCTATCAGTTTTCGATCGGCCCCCAGCGACGAAAGCCATTGCCCCACGATGCTCAGGTATTCATCCTGACTGAAAGGGTAGAAACTGACCCAGAGACCAAAGCGCTCCGAGAGTGAAATCTTTTCCTCGACCGCCTCACCGGGATGCACTTCTCCGTCATCCGCGTGGACATAACCCAGGTTCTCCTTCATGTACTCCGGCAGGAGGTGACGTCGGTTGCTGGTGGCGTAGATCAGCACATTGGGCGACGCTGCAGCCACCGATCCGTCAAGTATGGACTTGAGTGCCTTGTACCCAGCCTCACCCTCCTCGAAACTCAGGTCGTCGCAGAAAACAATGAATTTTTCTGGCAAACCGGACACGACATCGACGATGTCTGGCAGATCGGTCAAATCGGCCTTGTCCACCTCGATCAGGCGCAACCCGTTCGCGGCGTATGTGTTCAGGCACGCCTTGATCATGGACGATTTCCCCGTGCCCCTGGCGCCAGTCAGCAGCACATTGTTCGCGGGTTTGCCTTCGACAAATTGAAGGGTGTTGCGCTGGATTTTTTCTTTCTGGGCATCGATTTCGCGCAAATCTTCGAGCCGGATCGCCGACACATGCTGCACAGGCTCCAGGACGCCGTGACCGGACGCCCGCTTGCGGTAGCGCCACGCCGTGGCCAGCGTCCAGTCCGGGGCCGACAGGGGTTGTGGCAGCACCGACTCGATACGGGCCAGCAGGGTTTCGGCCCGGGAAAGGAGACGCTCGAATTTTTCGTTCACGCCACGCGCTCCGGCTCAGGAGCGGTAATCCGCATTGATGGAGACATAGTCATGGCTCAAGTCGCAGGTCCACACCGTGTCACTGGCCATCCCGCGCCCAAGCACCACTTTGACCGTGATTTCGCTCTGTCGCATCACACGCTGGCCATCTTCCTCCCTGTAGTCAGGATGCCGTCCGCCACGGGTCGCCACGTGGACCTCGTCCAGATACAGATCGATCCGCGACGGATCGAGATCGTCGATGCCCGCATAACCGACCGCGGCGAGGATGCGCCCCAGGTTCGGGTCGCTGGCGAAAAAGGCGGTCTTAACCAGCGGGGAATGTGCAATGGCGTAGGCCACTTTCCGACATTCCGTGAAGTCGACACCGCCCTCAATCTGAAGTGTGATGAACTTGGTCGCCCCTTCACCATCGCGCACGATCGCCTGCGCGAGAAGGCGCGCGACTTCCATCATGGCACGCTTGAGCTCCAGGCCGTGGCCATCATCGAGCGACACGATGGGTGCATGGCCCGCCTTGTGGGTCGCGATCACCACAAAGGAGTCATTGGTCGAAGTATCCCCGTCGATCGTGATCCGGTTGAACGAGGCCTGTGCCAGTTCGGTCACCAGCTCCTGCATGAGCGAGGGCGCAATGCAGGCATCAGTGGCCATGAAACCCAGCATCGTCGCCATGTTGGGACGGATCATGCCCGCGCCCTTGCTGATGCCAGTGATTGAGACCGGCTTTCCCTCGATGACGATCCGCTTGCTGAACGCCTTTGGCACCGTATCGGTCGTCATGATGCCCTCTGCCGCTCGTGCCCAGTGATTCGGCCCGGCATCCGCCACTGCAGCTGGCAACCCCGCCTCGATCCGGTCGAGAGGCAATGGCTCCATGATGACGCCCGTCGAGAAAGGCAGGATCTGCTGCGGCGACAAATCCAGGTATCCGGCAAGCGCAGCGCAACTGGCCCGTGCCCGTGCCAGCCCGTCGGCGCCCGTGCCGGCATTGGCATTCCCCGTATTGATCACCATCGCCCGGATGCTTTGGCCCTGTGCAAGGTGCTCTTGGCAAACCTGCACCGGCGCCGCACAAAAGCGGTTGCGCGTGAAAACGCCGGCCACGCTGGCTCCTTCGTCGAGAAGGAACACTGTCAGGTCCTTCCTGCCGGCCTTGCGGATGCCGGCTTCGGCGGTGCCGATGCGTACACCGGGCACGGGAAGGAGATCAGACGCTTTCGGAGCAGACAGATTGACTGACATGGAACACCTTGGAATGTCGACGACGGCCACACGACCTCACTGCTGCGGCGAATCGGGCCAGGATCCGCCGTCAGCGCACCTCCGCCAGCTCAGGCCAGTTGGCCGTGACAATGCTTGTACTTCTTCCCGCTGCCGCAAGGGCAGGGATCGTTGCGCCCCACGCGCGGGATCTGCTGTGCCGCCTGCATACCGGACGTTGACGTCGGCAATGTGTCGGCATCGACCACCGTTTCCACTTCGCCGGTCTCGGTGGGGGCGGTATACGTGACATTCGCGAGATGTTCGGCTCGTTGCTCGAGGTCCTCCGCTGCTTGGTCCAGTTGGTCACCCGACTGAACCCTGACCGTCATCAACACCTTGGTGACTTCGTTCTTGACCGCGTCCAGCAGTTGGCCAAACAACTCGAATGCCTCGCGCTTGTATTCCTGCTTGGGTTGCTTCTGTGCGTAACCGCGCAAATGGATGCCCTGCCGGAGATAGTCAAGCGCGCTCAGGTGCTCGCGCCAATGGGAATCAATGCTTTGCAACAGCACGATGCGTTCGAATTGCGTAAAGTTCGAAGCGCCGATCTGTTCGACCTTGGTAGCAAACGCGGCGTTCGCCACAGCCAGGACCTTGTCGAGAATCTCGTCATCGGTCATTGACGACGACGCTTGGATTTCGTCCCGCAAGGGCAGGTCAATCTGCCAGTCTTCGGAAAGAATTTTTTCCAACCCGGCAATATCCCATTGTTCCTCGACGGACTCGGGAGGGACATACGCATGCACCAGATCCGTAAAGCACCCTTGCCGGAGCGATTCGATCTGGGCGGACAGGTCACCCGCATCCAGAATGTCGTTGCGCTGCTGGTAGATCACCTTGCGCTGGTCATTGGAAACATCGTCGTACTCCAGCAGTTGCTTGCGAATATCGAAGTTCCGCGCTTCGACCTTGCGCTGCGCGCTTTCGATGCTTCGCGTCACGATACCTGCTTCGATGGCTTCTCCATCGGGCATCTTCAGGCGCTCCATGATCGCACGCACCCGGTCGCCGGCAAAAATGCGCATCAACGGGTCGTCCAGGCTGAGATAAAAACGCGACGAGCCAGGGTCCCCCTGGCGCCCGGATCGGCCTCGCAGTTGGTTGTCGATCCGGCGGGACTCGTGACGCTCCGTGGCGATAATTCGGAGCCCCCCCTGGGTCTTGACAAACTCATGGTCCGCCTGCCACTGGGCACGCAGAGCGTCGATCTTCGACTGGCGGGTGGCAGGATCAATCGAGTCGTCGGACTCCACCACCTCGATCAGCTTCTCCACGTTGCCACCGAGCACGATGTCGGTACCGCGTCCTGCCATGTTTGTGGCAATCGTGATCATGCCAGGTCGGCCGGCCTGCGCCACAATGTCGGCCTCGCGGGCATGCTGTTTGGCATTGAGCACCTGATGCGGCAACTTCTCCTGATCAAGCAGTTTGGAGATCAGCTCGGAATTTTCGATTGAAGTTGTGCCCACGAGCACGGGCTGCCGCCGCTCATGGCATTCCCGGATGTCCTTGATTGCCGCTTCGTACTTTTCACGTGCCGTCTTGTAGACCCGATCAAGCTGGTCATCACGGCGACTGGGCCGATTCGGCGGAATCACCACTGTCTCCAGCCCATAGATTTCCTGGAACTCATAGGCTTCGGTATCGGCGGTCCCGGTCATGCCTGCGAGTTTGGCGTACAGACGGAAATAGTTCTGAAAAGTGATGGACGCCAACGTCTGGTTCTCTGCCTGGATGGCAACCCCTTCCTTTGCCTCCACCGCCTGATGCAGCCCATCGCTCCAACGGCGCCCCGTCATCAAGCGACCGGTAAATTCATCAACAATGACGATTTCACCCTCCTGCACCACATAGTGCTGATCTCTGTGGTAGAGCTGATTGGCACGCAGCGCCGCGTAAAGATGGTGCATCAGTGTGATGTTCGCGGGATCGTAGAGGCTGGCGCCCGGAGCGATAAGGCCATGCTCCGCAAGCAGACGCTCTGCGTTCTCGTGGCCCATCTCCGTGAGAAACACCTGATGCGCCTTTTCATCCACTGTAAAGTCGCCCGGCTTGACAATGCCCTCGCCCGTGCGGGGGTCGGCTTCACCCTCCTGTTTCTGCAGCAAAGGGGCCACCTTGTTCATGGCCACATACATGGCCGTGTGGTCCTCCGCCTGGCCGCTGATGATCAGCGGAGTGCGCGCTTCGTCAATCAGGATCGAATCGACCTCGTCGACGATCGCGTAGTTCAGCGGTCGCTGGACACGATCAGCCGCCTCGTAGACCATGTTGTCCCGCAGGTAGTCGAAGCCAAACTCGTTGTTGGTTCCGTAGGTAATGTCCGAGCGGTAGGCCGCCTGCTTTTCTTCCCGTGACAGGTGCGGCAGGTTGACCCCTACCGTCAAACCCAGAAAGTTGTACAGCCGTCCCATCCACTGAGCATCGCGATTGGCCAGATAGTCGTTCACCGTGACGACGTGAACGCCCTTGCCCGTCAAGGCGTTGAGATAGACCGACAGCGTGGCCGTGAGTGTCTTGCCTTCACCGGTTCGCATCTCCGCAATCTTGCCCTGATGAAGTGCCATGCCGCCGAGCAATTGCACGTCGAAATGGCGCATCTTCATGACCCGCTTGGATCCTTCCCGGACCACGGCAAAGGCCTCCGGCAGAATTTCCTCAAGTCCGGCGCCCGACGCCAGCCGTGCCTTCAGTTCCTGGGTCTTGCCACGCAACGCATCATCGTCAAGACCTTCAAGTCCCGGTTCCAACGCATTCACACGCTCCACCACCCGGCGGTATTGCTTCAGAAGGCGGTCATTGCGACTGCCGAAAATTTTGGTCAGGAAATTGGTAGCCATGCGTGCGGGACCGCTCGGCGCACATCTCGCGCCCGGCGATCCCAATCCCTAAAAAGGTTTGAAACAGCTGAAGAATCGGTCATGGACCGCACTGAAAGCGGCAGCACGATCGACCGATGCCAAGACTGAGATTTTACCGTGCTGAACGCAGCGTCACTGCGGAAGGTATCTCTGCGGCTGCAAGCTGGGGGGCGCCCAGGTTTTCGCCGGCCCGCAGAAACTTTCCCGGATCCTGCTGAACCCCTTTGACCAGGACCTCAAAGTGCAGATGGGGTCCGGTGGAACGACCCGTGGTCCCGATTTCCCCGATCTTCTGCCCGCGCCGAACGAGGTCGCCTTTCTTCACGTGGACACGCGATGCATGCGCATACCGGCTCACCAGTTCATTGCCATGATCGACTTCGATCATGTTGCCATATTCGGCATGAAACTCCTGCGTCACCACCACCCCGCCTGCGGCGGCCAGAATCGGTGTTCCGGCAGCCCCTGGAAAATCCAGCCCTGTGTGCAAGGCCGAGCGCCCGTTGAAGGGGTCGATACGCCAGCCAAATGACGACCCCATTGCCACTCCGCTCACTGGCTTGGCCGTGGGCAGCATGGAGCGACGGAGTTTCTGATCCATCAGCCGTGATTCCATCACGGTGAAAAGATCCACTCTTTTGGCACGTGTTTCCTCCAGACCCGACAGGGTTGCCTGAAGTTGCTCCAGTGACAAGGACGGGCCGGGAATCAACGCCCCTCCACGACCCGGCAGCGTCCGAATCTCATCCGGATGAATTCCAGCCAGGCCCGACACCCGTTCACCCAATGCGTCCAGTTGCAACAGCTTGGCCTGCATCTCACCAACCCTGCGCGCCATCGCGTCGATGTTCTCGCGCATAAACCGTTCTCGCTGCCCGACCTCCTCCCGGTCCATCGACCCGGTCAACGCCGTCACCAACGGCCACGCTTCATCCACGCCGATCCTCACTATCCAGTGGTAAAGGCTTGCCCCGGCAAAGATCAAGACCAGGGCGGCAAACAGGCCGGTGATGAAAACACGGGAACCCGTGAGATAGACAGCGCGACTTCTCGCCAGTCCCGCATCCGTGATAATCAAGTGCACTGGAGAATTCCTCTTCGGTTACCGTCGACACATTCCCTTGACCATCCGCCACCACCGCCCCGTGTCGCTCCAGCAGGCCGTCGAGTCAGCCCCCACGTTGGCCCGACTGACGGAGCTGGTGCGCGACTCCAGCGCTCGGCTGGCGGCGGTTCAGGCACTGATTCCCGCTTCCCTTCGCCCTTTCATCCAGGCGGGAGCCATCGATGGGGACACATGGTGCCTGCTTGTCGCCAGCACCGCCGCCGCCGCCAAATTGCGACAACTCCTACCTTCACTGCAGGCCCATCTGAAGAACCAGGGATGGGAGATTAACTCAATCCGCCTGAAGGTTCAAACCCGCCGGTCAATGTGACACCGCAGGCATAGCGAAGAAAGCCAACCATTGAAAATGGTGCCGATTATCGGATTCGAACTGATGACCTACCGCTTACAAGGCGGTTGCTCTACCAACTGAGCTAAATCGGCAACGTGCCTATTCTACCGACCGTGCGCCATCGAGGCGCCCGGGGCATCGCTTTCACTTCACCCGCTTCAACGCTGGACGCGGGCCCGGAGGTGGCCTGGGCGGATCTTCGTCACCCGGTCCATCCGACACCTTCTCGGTTGAGACCAGCTGGACGACCCGGGCATCCGCCTGTCCCGCCGCACCCGCCTCTGGCGAGGTGCCTGGTAACTCGGCGGGTACGCTCTGCTCCTGCACGGGAAATGCCATGCCTTGCCCGTTTTCACGGGAAAAAATCGCAACCACTCGGCCCACAGGAACCAGAATCTCGCGCGCAACTCCACCGAAACGCGCCTTGAATTCAATGAAATCGTTGCCAAGCCTCAAGGCACTTGTTGCTTCGGCGCTGATGTTCAATACGATTTCACCATCCTTGACGTATTCCCGCGGCACGCGCACGCTGTCGTCCACGCGGACCGCGAGATACGGCGTGAGTCCATTGTCGTTGCACCACTCGTACAAGGCCCGGATCAGATAGGGGCGTGTCGAGGCGCTATCCAGGGCATTCATCTTCGAATCAGACAAGCGGCACTACTTGCGCATCACCTTTTCGGAGGGTGTCAGGGCCTCAATGTAGGCCGGTCGGGAAAAAATCCGCTCGGCATATTTGAGCAGCGGCGCGGCATTCTTGCTCAGATCGATGCCGTAATAATCCAGGCGCCACAACAAGGGCGCGATGGCGACATCGAGCATGGAGAAACCTTCCCCAAGCATGTACTTGTTCTTGAGGAACACGGGAGCCAACTGCGTCAAGCGATCGCGAATGTGGGCGCGGGCCTTTTCGAGCGCCTTGTCGTTGCCCTTGGTCGCGCGGTTTTCCAGCGTCGACACATGAACGAACAGTTCTTTTTCAAAGTTCAGCAAAAACAGACGGACCCGCGCGCGGTCCACAGGATCGCCGGGCATCAGCTGCGGGTGCGGGAAGCGCTCGTCAATGTACTCGTTGATGATGTTCGATTCGTACAGGATCAGGTCGCGCTCCACGAGAATCGGCACCTGCCCGTAAGGGTTCATCACATTGATGTCTTCCGGCTTGTTGTAGAGATCCACGTCACGGATCTCGAAATCCATGCCTTTTTCAAACAGGACGAAACGGCAACGGTGCGAAAACGGGCAGGTCGTTCCTGAATATAAAACCATCATCTCGGACACTCCTAAAAATCAAAAGAGTGGCATGCGCCAGGTTCGGACCCGGCACATTCCACTCCACACCGGCTGGACTCCCGGCGGAGCCCACCCTGGCTTCACGTGCTACTTGACGTCTTTCCAGAAAGCCGCGTTCAGCCGCCACGTGATCACGGTGAACAGGCCCAGGAAAATCAGCACCCAGACACCGATACGAACACGTGTGTTCTGGGCCGGCTCACCCATCCATTGAAGATAGTTCACCAAGTCCGCCACCGCCTGGTCATATTGCAGTGGCGTCATGGTGCCGGGGGTAATCTGCGTCCAGCCCTTGAACTGCTGAACCGCGTGCCCATGCGCCTCCACCTCCTCGAACACGGGCTTGCGCTCGCCCTGCAATTCCCACAGCACATGTGGCATGCCCACGTTCGGGAACACCAGGTTGTTCCACCCTGACGGCTTGGACTCGTCGCGATAGAACGTCCGCATATAGGTATAGAGATAGTCGGCGCCGCTGCCCCCGGCTCCAGCCCGGGAACGGGCGATCACCGTCAGGTCAGGCGGGTTGACGCCAAACCAGGCCTTGGCCTCCTTCGGATCGATCGCAGCCTTCATGGTGTCGCCCACCTTGTCGGTGGCGAACAAGAGGTTGTCCTTGATCTGCTGGTCGGTCAGGCCAATGTCACGCAACCGGTTGTAGCGCATGAACGCCGCAGAATGGCAGTTGAGGCAATAGTTGGCGAACAGTTTCGCGCCGTTCTGGAGCGACCCCAGATCCGTGGTCTTGCCGGGCGCCTTGTCCCACGCGACACCGCCCCCCGTGGCGGCCACAGCCCCCATCGACAGACCCAGACCAAGAACCAGGCCGATCACCAGCGATTTGAAGTTTTTCATGGTTGACACTCTCCTGCTCAGTGCGCGTTGAAGATGACACGCTCCGGCACCGGCTTGGGT
>JAEWVY010000136.1 GCA_023396625.1 Pseudomonadota bacterium
GTGCAACTCATCGAACAACATGCGTGTGCGGCGGTCCAGCACCACGCCCCCCGTGTCCATCGGCTTTGCCGTGGACGGTTGCTCGAACCAGACATTGGCCTTCGGTTCGGACAGGTATTCGCCCAGCAGACATTGCAGTTCGGCTGGATCGTCGAGCACGGCTTGCAGTGCCTCGCGTGCGAAATCCAGCATCGGCGGGGGAATGTCCGCCGGCGAGGCGACGGCCGGCTGCGCCGGATCGCGGTACACCGCGTCGCCGGCCACCTCCTCCGCATCCTCGGCCAGGCGTTGCAGCAGTTCCCGCGCAAGCTCGCCCCGGCCTGGCTGGCGAAAACCGATCGAGTAGGTCATGCACTCACCCACGGCCGTGCCGTCGTGTGCCCAGCCCGGTGGAAGATAGAGCATGTCCCCCGGATCGAGCACAAACTCCTGTTCGGGCTCGAACCGGGCCAGGATTTTCAGCGGCAACCCCTCGACCAGGCGCTTGTCCTTCTGCCTGCCGATGCGCCAGCGGCGCTGTCCAAACGCCTGCAGCAGAAACACGTCGTAGCTGTCGAAATGCGGGCCGACGCCGCCGCCATGGCTGGCCCAGGAAATCATCACATCGTCGAGCCGCGCGTCGGGCACGAAACGAAATTGCTGCATCAGGGCATGCACGCCGTCGTCATGCAGGTCCACCCCCTGGACCAGCAAAGTCCAGCCAGGGGTCCGGAACGCAGGAAAAGCGCCGCGCGGCATCGGACCGTGCCGAAGCTGCCAGCCCTTGGGCCCCTGGCGCAGCAAACGGGATTCCACCTGTTCGCGTCCGGCAAGCGCAAACAGCGCGGCCCGATCCAGAAGCGGCTTGAAGCCGGGCACGGCCTGACGCACCAACAGGGGTTTTTTCTGCCAGTGGCGGCGCATGAACTGCCGGGGGGTCAGTTTTCCCAGCAGGGTCAGGGGTTGGTCGATGTCCATGGGACAATTCTCCCATGGACATTACCGAACAATGCGTGGTCGCCCTGACCTGGACCCTGAAAGACACTCTGGGGGACGTGCTCGACGTGCTCGACGAACCCGTGGAGTTCCTCGTCGGTGGTGACGACCTGCTGCCGCGCATCGAACAGGCCCTGCAAGGCTACGGCCCTGGTGCCCGGCTGGACCTGCACCTCGAACCCGAAGAGGCCTTTGGCGACTTCAACGACAAACTCCTGTTTCTCGAACCGCGGAACCTGTTCCCCGCCGAGATCGAGGAAGGCATGACCATCGAAGGCAGCGCCCTGCCCGCCGGAACGCATCCCGAGGCGCCAAAAAATGCGCTCTACACCGTGGCCCAGCTGTATCCGGACCACCTCGTGCTCGACGCCAACCATCCGCTCGCGGGCATCGCGCTGCGCCTGAGTCTGAAAGTGGAGTCCGTGCGCGAAGCGACCGAGGAGGAGATCGGTCGCGGCAGCTGCGGCACCGGCTTTTTCCGCATCGAAGCCCCGCACGAGCACGGCCCCGGCAGCAGCAGCGTTCACTGAAATCCCCCCATGGCGGCTCACGCCGGATGTGCTTGGCCTCCCCACGGCCGACAACCATGCGACCCGTCAAGGCCGGCGCCATGGGCCGGCCAACACCACCATCGTGCTCAGGCTTTTCCGGTGGACCCGTACCCCCCTGCCCCACGCGCGGTGACGGCGGCGAATTCATTGACGATGTTGAACTGGGCCTGCACCACCGGCACAATGACCAGCTGCGCAATGCGCTCCATGGGCTCGATGGTGAACGCGGCGCCGCTGCGGTTCCAGGCGCTGACCATCAGCTGCCCCTGGTAATCGCTGTCGATCAGGCCCACCAGATTGCCGAGCACGATGCCGTGCTTGTGGCCCAGGCCTGAGCGCGGCAGGATCAGTGCGGCATATCCAGGGTCAGCCAGGTGGATGGCCAAGCCGGTGGGCACAAGTTGCCAGGCGTTGGGCAACAGGGTCAGCGGCTCATCGATGCAGGCGCGCAGGTCGAGGCCGGCACTGCCGGGCGTAGCGTAGGCAGGCAGTTGGTCCACCAGGCGCGGATCGAGGATCTTGACGTCGAGTTTCATAGGGATTTCAAAGGTTTCATTTCAGTTTTCTGCGCTGCGGCACAGCACTCGGGGTACCAACGACTCAACCGCGGAACGCCGTGGAATCGGCTCGGCCGGGCCACTGGCGTTGCCCCCTTGAGGGGAGTGGCGCAGCGACACGCCGTGCGCGCAGCCTGGGGGTGTTCACTTCAGACGGCACGCGATCTCGACCACCAGTTGGCGGGCCAACTCACGCTTGCTGGCGCGCGGCAATTCGGTCGCGCCTTCGGCATCGACCAGCAGCAGGGCGTTGTCGTCCAGGCCAAAGGTGGCCGGGCCGATATTGCCCACCAGCAGCGGCACGCCCTTGCGTTCGCGCTTGACGCGCGCATGGGCCAGCAGGTCTTCGCTCTCGGCCGCAAAGCCCACACAAAACAGTGCACCGCTTGCCGCGCGCGGCAGCCGGGCCACGGTGGCGAGAATGTCCGGGTTCTCCACGAACTCCAGCACGGGCGTCTGGCCGGAACCATCCTTCTTGATCTTGTGAGCGGCCGCGGCGGCCGGCCGCCAGTCCGCCACCGCCGCCGTGGCGATGAAGACCGTGGCGGTTGAAGCCAGGGGCAGCGTGGCTTCCAGCATGTCCTGCGCCGAGCGCACGTCGTGGCGGCTCACGCCCCTGGGCGTGGGCAGACACACCGGCCCGGCCACCAGCGACACCTGCGCCCCGGCCTCTCGCGCCGCGCGGGCGATGGCAAAGCCCATCTTGCCGCTGCTCAGGTTGGTGATGCCGCGCACGGGGTCGATGGCCTCGAACGTCGGACCCGCCGTCACCAGCACGTGGTGACCCTGCAGGCTCTTGGGCGTGAAGAACGCGATCAGGTCCTCCAGCAGCTCATCGGCCTCCAGCATGCGGCCGTCGCCGGTTTCACCACAGGCCTGATCCCCGCGCCCCACCTCGAACACGGTGGCGCCGTCGGCACACAACTGCGCCACATTGCGTTGCGTGGCCGGGTGCGCCCACATCTCGCGGTTCATGGCCGGCGCCAGCAGCAGCGGCACGCGCTCGATGGGGCGTGCCAGGCACAGCAGGCCGAGCAGATCGTCCGCGCCGCCATGCAGCAGCTTGGCCATGAAGTCCGCGCTGCACGGCGCGATCAGGATCGCATCGGCCTCGCGGCTCAGATTGATGTGCGCCATGTTGTTGGACTCGCGCGCATCCCACTGCGAGTCGTACACCGGGCGGCCCGACAGCGCCTGCATCGTCACCGGCGTGATGAACTGCCCGGCCGCCGCGGTCATGACCACCTGCACCGTGGCCCCTTCCTTGACCAGCGCGCGGCACAGCTCGGCGGCCTTGTAGCAGGCGATGCCCCCGGTGAGGCCCAGTACGATGTGTTTTCCGACGAGGTCACTCATGGGTGGGCAATGTAGCACTCCGGGCGAATGACGATGGAATCCTTCAGGGCGGCCACCTCATCCATACCCGCCACCATCAAATCGGTCGCGGCCGCAACTGATTGCGTCGCCACATGCTGCCATGCAAAATAGAAAGCCCGGTGGGTCTCCCCACCGGGCGGGTACGAATCTTTCGATTCTTATTGCAGCAACGGCTCTCACCCCGGATAACTACAACGGAGCCAATTATGAGGGAGGAACACATGGCTGACAAGCAGGCTTACACCTTCGGACTCGACATTGGCATCGCCTCGGTGGGCTGGGCAGTACTGGCTGACAACCGCATCGTGGATTTGGGAGTGCGCGCCTTTGACAAGGCGGAAACGGCCGACAAGGGCGAATCACTCAATCTTCGACGCCGTTCAGCCCGGCTGCTTCGCCGGCGGCTGTACCGGCGGGCTTGGCGGCTGACCAAGCTGGGGCGCCTGCTCAAGCGCGAGGGTCTGATTGAGGGCGCCGACTTTTTCAAATTGCAGCCTTCCTTTGCGGAATCAACATGGGAACTGCGCAAGGCAGGTCTGGATAGACTTCTGACACCCAGTGAATGGGCTCGCGTGATCTACCACCTGTGCAAGCACCGTGGCTTTCACTGGTTCAGCAAGGCGGAAGAGGCGAAGGCCGAAGGCGATGCCAAGGGCGAAAGCGGCAAGGTAAAGAAAGGGTTGTCGCACACAGCCGCACTGATGAAGGAAAAAGGCTACCGCACTGCCGCCGAGATGGTGCTGGCGGAGTTCCCCAGCGCACAACGCAACAAACAGGGCAACTATGACAAAGCCCTATCCCGCGTTTTGTTGGACGATGAGTTGGGAAGGCTGTTCGAATCACAGCGAAAGCATGGCAACCCGCGGGCCCATTCGGCACTTGAATCAGCCGTTCGCGGCAATGGCGACCGCCGCAGTGGCCTGTTCTGGGAACAGAGCCCCATGCAGTCCGTGCTATCCACGCTCGGAAAATGCACGTTCGAGTCTTCCGAATACCGTGCTCCCAAAGCCAGCTTCACCGCCGAGCGGCAAGTCTGGCTGACTCGACTCAACAATCTGCGCGTCATCGTAGGCGGGGAGTCCCGCCCGCTCAACAAGACAGAACACAAACATGCCTTGCTTCTGCCGTATCAGGCTGGGGAAAAATACACCTACAAGAATCTCCGCAATGCGCTCACGAAGGCGGGGTTGCTGCCGAACGACTTCCGCTTCGGCAGCTTGTCCTACCCCAGTGCCCAGCAGAAGGAAGACAACAAGGCCAAAGACCCGGAAGAGCAGATTCTGGTCAAGCTCCCTGCCTGGCACGAACTACGGCTGCACCTGAAAAAGAAGGAACTGGAAGCAGAATGGCAGCAGATTTCCACTGCCGCTCTGGACGGACAGCCGCAACAACTGGACAGCATCGCCTGGGTGCTCAGCGTCTTCAAGGATGATGATGAAATCCGCACGGAGCTGAGCAAGCTCAACCTGCCTGGCAATCAACGGATGGTGGACGCGCTGCTGACCCTCAGCTTCGACAAGTTTCACGCACTTTCACTCAAGGCGCTGCGCAAAATCGTCCCTCTCATGGAACAGGGCCTTCGATATGACGAAGCCGTGGCCCGGATTCCCGAATACAGCCATCACAGCCAGCGTTTCGTGGTCGGCGCGGGCGAGCACAAATTCCTGCCGCCGTTCTACCAGGGCCGCGACGAACGCGGCAGCATGAAATTTCGCGAAGACCTTGATGTGCCACGCAATCCGGTCGTGCTGCGCGCTCTCAACCAAGCACGCAAGGTAGTCAACGCCCTGATCAGGGAATATGGTTCCCCAGCGGCTGTGCATATTGAGATGGCACGTGATCTTTCGCGCCCGCTGGACGAACGGCGCGACATCGAGAAGCTGCAAAAGGAATATGGCGAGCGCAATAGGAAGGCGCGAGAACATTTCGAGGAGTTATTCAAGCGCAAACCCAACGGGGCCGAATTCGAGAAATGGACTCTCTATCGCGAGCAAGATGGAAAGTGCGCGTATTCGCTGGAGGCTCTGGACTTGGACCGCGTAGTCAACGACCTCAGCTACGTCCAGATCGACCACGCTCTCCCTTACTCCCGCAGCTACGACGACAGCAAGAACAACAAGGTGCTGGTACTGACGAAGGAAAACCAGAACAAGGGCAATCGCACGGCTTACGAATATCTCACCAGTTTTGGCGGAGGCGAAACCGGTGAACGCTGGCGCAATTACGTGGCTTGGGTAGAGGGCAACAAGTCCTACCGGCAAGCCAAACGCAACCGACTCCTACGCAAGAACTACGGCCCGGACGAGGCGCAGGGCTTCAAGGACCGCAACCTCAACGACACGCGCTACATCTGTCGCTTTTTCAAAAATTACGTCGAGCAGTACCTTCAACTGGCAGAGAACAACGGGGCCAAGCGCTGCGTGGTTGTCAATGGCCAACTCACCGCGTTCCTGCGTGCCCGCTGGGGCCTGCTGAAAATCCGCGAGGAAAGCGACCGCCACCACGCGCTGGACGCCACCGTTGTGGCCGCGTGTAGCCATGCCATGGTCAAACGTCTGGCCGACCACGCCCGACGCAAAGAGCTGGAATACCTGCGCGAAGGCTTCCCCGACCCAGAAACCGGAGAAATTCTCAACCCGGTGGCACACCAACACCTGGCCGAGCGCTTTCCCGAGCCGTGGCCGAATTTTCGCCACGAACTGGAGGCCCGGCTCAAGACCGATACCCTGGATGAATTGCGCGCAGCCGTCACACGCCTGGGCACCTACCCGCCAGAGGCCCTGAAGACACTACGCCCGCTGTTTGTTTCACGCGCGCCGCAACGACGCAATGGCGGCGCCGCGCACAAGGACACGATCTATGCCAAGCCGCGTCCCGACCACAAACTCATGGTCGTCGACAAAGCTAAAGACCGCGTGAAAATTTCTCGACTGGCCACCCCTGAAGAGCAGAAGACCATGGCGGTCGAGTTGATCGGCGTGTTTGATACTACCGACAAGGGCAGGAAATTCCGACTGACCGAAGAACGCTTGAAAGACATCGTCGGAGCAGAGAGGAACGCGTGGATGATTCATGCACTGAATCTCTGGCTCTCCCAACGCGGCGACAACCCGAGGCAATCCGGGACAAAAACCCCCCCGAGAAAACCCAAGAAAGGCGACCCACAGGATGGCCCGTTCACGGGCCCTGAAATCAAGTCAGTCAAAGCCAACGCAGGAACGATGTCCGGATTCGAGGTGCGCGGCGGCATCGTGCAGAACGACAGCATGCTGCGAGTGGATATTTTCAGCAAAGGCGGTAAGTTCCACCTCGTTCCTGTTTACGTGCACCACCGAGTCAAGGGGTTGCCAAATCGAGCCATCGTCGCATACAAGGACGAGAAAGACTGGACCGAAGTTGGAGACTACGAGTTCATGTTCTCGTTGCACCCCAACGATTTGACATTGGTCACACTGAAAAACGAAAAGCACCTTGGCTACTATGCTGGCTGCGATCGTTCAACTGGCGCGATAAATCTTTGGGCGCACGACAGAAACCAGAGTGTCGGCAAAGACGGACTTATTCGAGGCATCGGTGTCAAAACCGCCCTCAAAGTCGAGAAGCTGCACGTTGACACGCTAGGTCGCACATACGCTGCCCCACCGGAGAAACGCCGTGGTTTGGCGTAGCGTCATCATCAGCCAACCTGCCAAGCTCAAGCGCGAGAACTTCGCGCTGCTGGTGGAGCAGGAGCAATCTGCCCGCGTACCCTTCGAAGACATTGCGGTCATCGTGCTGAACAACCGCGAGATCACCCTCACCCACCCCGTGCTGTCGGCCTGCGCGGAATACGGCATCGGCCTGTACGCCACGGGCGACAACCATCAACCCAGCGGCGTCTTCTTGCCCTTCCAGAGCCACAGCCGCGCCACACGCATGCTGCGGCTGCAACTGGACCTGGACAAGCCCACGGGCAAACGTGCTTGGGCAACCATTGTCCAGACCAAGATCCGAAACCAGGCGTTCGTTCTGCACACGCTGAATACGGGCGACCACGAACGGCTGGAATCCTATGCACGACGCGTACGCTCCGGTGACACGGGGAACATGGAAGCGCAAGCCAGCGCGCACTACTTTCCGCGACTGTTTGGAAAAGGTTTTTATCGCGACCAATCGGGCTGGACGAACGCCGCCCTGGACTATGGCTACGCCGTAATGCGTGGCGCCTGCGCCCGTGCTCTGGTCGCTCACGGCATGTTGCCCACCGTGGGCCTGTTCCACAGCAGCGAGCAGAACGCCTTCAACCTGGCCGACGATCTGATCGAGCCCTACCGCCCCCTCGTTGATCTGCACGTGGCCACCAGCCGCAAAACCGACGACGGGCGGGAACTGAGCCCAACCGACAAGGTCGCCTTGGTCGGCCTGCTCAATGTGGACATCGCCATGCCACGTGGCGTGATGAGCGTGCTAGCGTCCATTGAGCAGGCCGCCGAATCGCTGGCCCGCCTGTACGACGGCGGCAGTGAACTGGTGCTGGAACTGCCCCGCCTGATCGGCCTGAACCAGCACCGCTACGAAATGTAGTCACGCCCATGAGCCAGAACACGAGGCGATTCATGCGCATGATGGTGTTCTTTGACCTCCCCGTCGTGTCCAAGTCGGACAGACGCGCCTACACCGTGTTTCGCCGCTTTTTGCTCAACGATGGTTACGACATGATCCAGTTTTCGGTCTATGGCCGGATCCTCAACGGCAACGACGCGGAGAACAAGCACATGAAGCGCTTGCTGGCAAACCTGCCGCCAGAAGGCTCTGTACGCGTCCTGACCGTGACGGAGAAGCAGTACGCCAGCATGAAGCTGCTGGTTGGCCTGCCACTTTTTCAGGAAAAAAAGGTCAGTGCCGACCAAATAGTGCTGTTCTGAATTGATTTTCCCAAAACGAAACCCCGCTCCAAGCAAGGCC
>JAEWVY010000258.1 GCA_023396625.1 Pseudomonadota bacterium
GTATGGCGGGTGTGGTGGTATTGGCGTTCGTCTGGATTTGGGTGGACGGCTACACGCACGCCACCGTGGCCAGCTTTTTCACGCGACTTTCGGCCCATGGCCCTGCCATCGTCCTGGTGGGCGGGTGTTTCATGGCCGCCATGAGCGTCGTGGGTGACTTGACCGAGTCACTGGTGAAGCGCAGTGCGGGGGTGAAAGACAGCAGCGGACTGCTGCCGGGGCATGGAGGGGTGCTTGATCGCGTCGATGCCCTGCTGCCCACCCTTCCCCTGGCCTTGATGCTGATGTCCTGGGGCGGCGGATGAGACGGCGACTGACAGTCTTGGGCTCGACCGGCTCGATTGGTACCAACACACTCGACGTGGTGGCCCGGCATCCGGAACGGTTCGAGATTTTTGCGCTGACGGCGGCCACACAGGTGGATCTCATGCTGGCGCAATGTGCCCGGTTCGTGCCTCGGTACGCTGTCATGGCCAGTGAGGCGCATGGCCGGATGCTTGCCGAAAAAATCAAAGAAAACGGCATAAATACCAGCGTCATCTGGTCAAAGGATGCTATTGAAATGGTAGCATCCCATGAGCTGGTTGATGTCGTGATGGCGGCGATCGTCGGTGCCGCCGGGCTGGCCCCTTGCCTGGCCGCCGCCCGCGCGGGCAAGCGGTTGCTGCTGGCCAACAAGGAGGCGTTGGTTGTCGGTGGCGAGGTTTTCCTGCGCGCGGTGCAGATTGGCGGGGCGACGCTTTTGCCCATCGACAGCGAGCACTCGGCGATTTTCCAGTCGCTGCCCGAAGATCCCATGACATGGGCAGACCGGATCGACAAAATCATCCTGACGGCCTCAGGCGGTCCGTTCAGGACGCGCGATCCGGCATCGCTGCGCGACGTGACGCCCGAGGAAGCCTGTGCGCATCCGAACTGGGTCATGGGACGCAAGATTTCAGTCGATTCGGCCACGATGATGAACAAGGCGCTCGAAGTGATCGAGGCGCGGTATCTTTTCAATGTGCCGCCTTCGCGGCTGGAAGTGGTGATCCACCCGCAAAGCATCGTGCATTCGATGGTCCAGTACGTCGACCACTCGGTGGTGGCCCAGATGGGCACGCCCGACATGCGTGGTCCCATTGCCTATGGCCTGTCCTGGCCGCAGCGGATGGCCTCGGGGGCGCCGCCTCTGGATTTCCGCAGCTTGCCGAGCATGACGTTCGAGGCCATGGACACTCACGGTCACGCCGAGCGTTTCCCGGGTCTGGGCTTGGCATGGGACGCACTCCATGGTCCTCCAGGCTTATGCGCCGTCATGAATGCGGCCAATGAAGTGGCGGTGGCCGCGTTCCTGGACAGACAGATACGCTTTGACCAGATTCACCATGCCAATCTCGAGACGATGTCGGCAGTGAGCAGTCCGCCTCCGGGTGATCTCGACGATCTGCTTGATATCGACACCCGTGCCCGGGCCGTGGCGCGGGAAGTTGTCGCGCGCCTGGGTGGGCGGGGCTGAACGGATTTGTTGTGCTGACGGTCATCGCTTTCATCGCTGCCCTTGGATTGCTGATCGCCATCCATGAGTACGGCCATTACCGCGTGGCGGTGGCCTGTGGGATCAAGGTGATCCGGTTTTCGGTCGGATTTGGCCGGCCGCTGCTTCGTTGGCGACCCGACCGACAGAGGCGGGGACAAGACACGGAGTTCGTGCTCGGCGCGTTTCCCATCGGGGGGTATGTGCGCATGCTTGATGAGCGCGAAGGGCCGGTCGATCCCGCGGAACGACACTTGGCGTTCAACAGGCAACCGCTGCTTTCACGCGCCGCGGTCGTCGCGGCCGGGCCGTTGGCCAACCTGCTGCTGGCGGTCCTGCTGTATTCGATGGTCAACTGGAGCGGGGTGCGTGAGCCCAGGGCCGTGCTGGCGGCTCCTTTGGCCGGGTCGCTGGCGGAGCGCGCGGGTCTCCAGGGGGGCGAATCGGTGCAGCGGGCAGGGTTCGAGGGGGAAGAACTTCAGCCGGTGGCGTCCTTTGAGGCGTTGCGTTGGCAGTTGACGCAGGGCGCTGTCGAAGGCAGGAATGTGGTCCTTTCGGTGGCGAACCGTCCCGACGGGGCGGCGAGAGATGTACGGCTCGACTTGGCGTCGCTGCACGCTGTGGAGGCCGACCCCCAGGTGCTCCGGGTCATTGGACTGACCGGCCCGTGGACGCGGCCCTTGATCGGGGACGTTTTGCCGGGCGGTGCGGCGGCACGTGCCGGGCTGCGGTCGGGTGATCTCGTGTTGCGGGTCGGCCGGACCCCCGTGGTGGACGGCCAGCAACTTCGTCAGCTGATCCGGGACTCGATCGCGCCCGGGCGCGAGGAAGGCAATGTCTGGCTCGTCGAGCGGGCGGGGCGGGTGATGAATCTGGAGGTCAGGTCGGAACCGGTGCAGGAGGGCGGACTCACCGTGGGCCGTATCGGCGCCTACGTGGGGGCACCGCCAGAGATGGTGGAAATCCGCCATGGCTTCATCGACGGGCTGTGGCTGGGGGCTTCGCGAACCTGGGATGTGTCGATGATGACGTTGCGAATGATGGGGCGCATGATCATTGGCGAAGCGTCGCTGCGCCATCTCAGTGGTCCGCTCACGATTGCGGAGTACGCAGGCAAATCCGCGGCGCTGGGGTGGTCGCAATACCTGGTCTTTCTTGCCCTGATCAGCGTCAGTCTGGGGGTGCTGAATCTGTTGCCGCTGCCCGTCCTCGATGGAGGGCACCTGATGTATTATCTTTGGGAAGGTGTGACCGGGAAGGGTGTTTCCGACGTGTGGATGGAGCGTTTGCAGCGCGGTGGCGTGGCCGTGCTTGTGGTCATGATGGCCATCGCACTGTTGAACGATATCGCGCGGCTGTTTGACTAACCACGGACGTGCGCACCCCAGCGTCGTACCGTTACAAGATTCCTTCATGAAAATGCAAAATTCCTGTCTTCGACCGCGGGCTCTTTCGGCGATGGTGGCCCTGATTTTCGCGGCAGGCACCGCGGCGGCGGTGGAGCCGTTTGCCGTGCGCGATATCCGTGTCGAAGGCCTGCAGCGGGTCGAACCGGGGACGATTTTTGCCTCCATGCCCTTGCGTGTGGGGGACACCTATACCGACGAAAAGGCCTCCACGGCCATCCGGGCCCTGTTCGCACTTGGTTTGTTCAAGGACGTGCGAATCGAGATCAACGGCGACGTGCTGGTCGTGATCGTCGAGGAGCGACCGACCGTGGCCAGTGTGGAATTCGCGGGCACCCGTGAGTTCGACAAGGAAGCGCTTCAGAAGTCGCTTCGGGAGGTCGGGCTGGCCGAAGGGCGCCCTTTCGACAAGGCCCTGGCCGATCGTGCGGAGCAGGAACTCAAGCGTCAATACATCAACCGCAGCCTCTATGGCGCGGAGGTCGTGACGACGGTCACGCCGGTCGAGCGCAATCGCGTGAACCTGACTTTTACCGTGACCGAGGGGGCTCCGGCCAAGATCAAGGAAATCCAGATCGTGGGGAACCAGGTGTTCAGCGAGTCCACGCTTCGGGGGCTGTTCGATCAGAACAC
>JAEWVY010000313.1 GCA_023396625.1 Pseudomonadota bacterium
GCCTTCGGACGCGCCGTCGTCACCGGGCTGGCCCATGCCTTCACGGCCGCCCAGCAGCTGGAGCTCGGTGGCGATGATGTCCACGGTGTTCTTTTCCACACCGGACTGGTCGGTGTACTTGCCGTACTTGAGTCGGCCTTCCACATAGATCGGGCGCCCCTTCTTGACATACTCGCCGGCGATCTCCGCCAGGCGGTCATAGAAGGTAACGCGGTGCCACTGCGTATCTTCGATGGACTCGCCGGTGTTGCGGTCCTTGCGGCGCGTGGATGTCGCCACGCTCACGTTGGCCACGGCCTGGCCGGAAGGCAGATAGCGGATTTCGGGGTCGCGGCCGCAGTTGCCGATGAGAATGACTTTGTTGACGGATGCCATGAGACGGGTTCCTCCAATGCAAGGTCAGGATTATGCGGCCCGGCGCCCTTGCGGACGCCCGGCCCTCAGCCGCCGTGTTCCGCCGGCCGCGCCGTGCCCGCCGGCATGGGCCAGGCCACCCCCAGCCACAGCAGCAGCGCCGCGGCGCACGCCACGAACAGCCCCTGCACGCCAACGGCCTTCACCAGCACGCCCCCCGCCAGCCCGCCGGCAAACAGACCGAACGACTGCAAGGTGTTGTACATCCCGAGCGCCGCGCCGCGCACGTGCGGCGGCGCCATGCGCGAAACCATGCTCGGCTGGCTGGCCTCGAGCACATTGAAGCCGCAAAAGAACATGAACAGCAGTACCCCGATGCCGGCCACCCCGGGCCGCCCCCCCGCCTGGAGCAGCAACCCCAGCTGCACCAGCGCCACCAGGCCAATGGCGCAGAGAAACACCGCGCGCAGATAGCCCCGCCGCTCCAGCGGAAACAACGTGCCCCCCATCACCACGAAAGACGCCAGCACGGCCGGCAGGTACACCCACCAGTGATGCGCCTTGGCCAACCCGGCCTCCACCAGCAGCGCCGGCACCGCGACCCACATCGCCAGCTGTACCGCATGCAGCACGAACACACCGAAATTCAGCCGCTGCAGCCCCGCGTGGCCGAGCACTTCCGCCAGGTGACCCCGCGGCCGCGCCGCATGGCGCGCCGGCTCCGGCGGCGCGCCCCAGATCACGATCACCACGCCGGCCAGCGCCAGCGCGCCGGTCAACGCGAACAGGCCCGGCAGACCCACCGCCGCCGAGACGAGCGGAGACAGCGCCAGCGACAGCGCGAACATCAACCCGATGCTCGCCCCCACCAACGCCATGCCCTTGGTGCGCACCTCGTCCCGGGTCAGGTCCGCCAGCAGGGCCGTGACCGCCGCCGACACCGCCCCCGCGCCCTGCAGGCCGCGGCCCAGGATCAATCCGTCCAAGCTGGTGGCCATGGCCGCGAGCAGGCTGCCCGCCGCGAACACCAGCAACCCAAACACGATCACGCGCTTGCGGCCAAGCCGGTCCGACGCCAAGCCGAAAGGCAGTTGCAACAGTCCCTGGGTCAGCCCGTAGATGCCCATGGCCATGCCGATGCGGGCGGGGTCGTCCCCGCCGGGATAGGCGCGCGCCTCGATGGCGAACACCGGCAGCACCATGAACATGCCGAGCATGCGCAGCGCGAAGATCGACGCGAGCGACAGCGTGGCGCGCCGCTCGAAGGGCGTCATGGCCGAGGCCGCGTGCGGCGCGGCCCCGGGAGAAACAGAAGCATCCGACACGATGGAAAGCCGTCCCCGGCGGCAAGAAGGCAAAACCCGTATTGTCGGCCATCGCCTGCCCACCCCCGCGAGAACGGGTTTGACGCCGATAATGTCGGGTTCCCCCACAGGAAACCCACGTTGAACGCCACGCCAGACATCCCCCTCCCGCCCGGCGCCACCCGTCCCCCGGCATCCGGGGACAGCGCCGACGCGGCCACCGCCCCACCCTACCTCGCCGCCGTGCTGCGCCAGCAGCGCATCAGTGTGCGCGGGGCCCGCACGCACAACCTGAAGAACATCGATCTGGACATCCCACGCAACCAGTTGGTGGTGATCACCGGCTTGTCGGGCTCCGGAAAATCCAGCCTGGCCTTCGACACACTGTACGCCGAAGGGCAGCGGCGCTATGTCGAGAGCCTGTCGGCCTATGCGCGCCAGTTCCTGCAGTTGATGGACAAGCCCGACGTGGACCTCATCGAAGGCCTGTCGCCGGCCATCAGCATCGAGCAGAAGGCCACCAGCCACAACCCGCGCTCCACGGTGGGCACGGTCACCGAGATCCACGATTACCTGCGCCTGCTGTTCGCCCGCGCCGGCACGCCCTACTGCCCCGACCACCAGCTGCCGCTGCGGGCGCAGACGGTCAGTCAGATGGTGGACGCCACGCTGGCCCTGCCCGACGGCACGCGGCTGATGATTCTCGCCCCCGTGGCCCGCGAGAAGAAAGGCGAATTCACCGAACTCTTCACCGACATGCAGGCCCAGGGCTACGTGCGCTTCCGCGTCGATGGCACAGCGTGCGAATTCGACCAGCTGCCCAAACTGAAGAAGGCCGAAAAGCACGACATCGACGTGGTGATCGACCGGATCAGGGTGCGCCCGCCCTCCGCATCCCATCCGCCTGCCGCAGACCCTGGCGCGGCTTCGCCGGGCCCGACGCACGCGGCATCCGACCCCCTCAAGCAGCGCCTGGCCGAAAGTTTCGAGGCCGCGCTGCGCCTGGCCGACGGCCGCGCCATCGCGCTCGAAATGGACACCGGCGTGGAGCACCTGTTCAACGCCCGGTTCGCCTGCCCCAGCTGCGGGTACTCCATCGCCGAGCTGGAGCCGCGCCTGTTTTCGTTCAATTCGCCCATGGGCGCCTGCCCCACGTGCGACGGCATCGGCACCATGGCGTTCTTCGACCCCGCACGCGTCGTGGCCTTTCCCTCCCTGAGCCTGGCCAGCGGCGCCATCAAAGGCTGGGACCGGCGCAACGCCTACTACTTCGCGATGCTGGAGAGCCTGGCCAGACACTATGCCTTCGACGTCGAGGCCCCGTTCGAATCGCTGCCCCCCGCGGTCCGGCACGTCCTCCTGCACGGCTCCGGCGAAGAAGACATCAAATTCAGCTACACCATGGACTCGGGCGTCTCCCGGGGCAGGAAAGTCACGAAGAAACATCCCTTCGAAGGCATCATCCCCAACATGGCGCGCCGCTACCGGGAAACCGACTCCGTGCTGGTGCGCGAGGACCTGGCCCGCTACCGCAGCACCCAGCCCTGCATCGACTGCGGCGGCACCCGGCTGCGCCGCGAAGCGCGCCACGTCAAGGTCGGCGAAGGCCCCCAGGCCCGGGCGATCTTCGAGATCAGCCACGCGACGCTGCGCGAGGCCCATGACTACTTCCGCGACCTGTCACTGCAAGGGGCCAAGGCCGACATCGCCGACAAGGTGGTACGCGAGATCGGTTCCCGGCTGAAATTCCTCAACGACGTCGGCCTGAGCTACCTGAGCCTGGACCGCAGCGCCGAAACCCTCTCGGGCGGCGAGGCGCAGCGCATCCGGCTGGCCAGCCAGATCGGCTCGGGCCTCACCGGCGTGATGTACGTGCTCGACGAGCCCAGCATCGGCCTGCACCAGCGCGACAACGACCGGTTGATCGGCACCCTCCGGCACCTGCGCGACATCGGCAACAGCGTGCTGGTGGTCGAGCACGACGAAGACATGATCCGCGCCGCGGACCACGTGATCGACATGGGCCCGGGCGCCGGCGTCCATGGCGGACGCGTGATGGCCCAGGGCAGCTGCGCGCAGATCGAGGCCACGCCGCAGTCCCTCACCGGCCAGTACATGGCCGGCACGCGCCGGATCGCCGTGCCGCGCCGCCGGCATGCCTGGGCCCCCGTCCAGGCCGAGCCGGCCGACGGCGCGTCCCGAGCGGCGACGGGCACGGCCCGAACGGCATGGCAATGCCTGTCCATCCTGGGCGCCACCGGCAACAACCTCCAGCACGTCAGCGTGGACATTCCCGTGGGCCTGCTGACCTGCGTGACCGGCGTGTCCGGCTCGGGCAGGTCCACGCTGGTCAACGACACCCTCTACGCGGCGGCGGCACGGCAGATCCACCGCGCCCACGACGAGCCCGCGCCGCACGACGCCATCGAAGGCCTGGAACAGTTCGACAAGGTCATCAACGTCGACCAGTCCCCCATCGGCCGCACGCCGCGCAGCAACCCTGCCACCTACACCGGCCTGTTCACCCCCATCCGCGAGCTGATGGCCGAGGTGCCCACCGCGCGCGAACGCGGTTACGGGCCCGGGCGTTTCTCCTTCAACGTGGCCGGCGGCCGCTGCGAAGCCTGCCAGGGCGACGGCATGGTGAAGGTCGAAATGCATTTCCTGCCCGACGTGTACGTGCCCTGCGACGTCTGCCACGGCCAGCGCTACAACCGCGAGACGCTGGAAGTGCTGTGGAAAGGCAGGAACATCGCCCAGATCCTGGACCTCACGGTGGAAGCGGCCCACACCTTCTTCAAGGACCAGCCGGCCATCGCGCGCAAGCTGCAGACCCTGCTGGACGTGGGCCTGTCCTACATCCGCCTCGGGCAGGCCGCCACCACCCTGTCGGGGGGCGAAGCCCAGCGCGTCAAGCTCGCGCTGGAGCTGTCCAAGCGGGACACCGGCCGCACGCTCTACATCCTGGACGAGCCGACCACCGGCCTGCACTTCGCCGACATCGACCTGCTGCTCAAGGTCCTGCACCAGCTGCGCGACGCGGGCAACACCATCGTCGTGATCGAGCACAACCTGGACGTGATCAAAACCGCCGACTGGCTCATCGACATGGGGCCCGAAGGCGGCGCCGGCGGCGGGCAGGTGGTCGGCACGGGCACGCCCGAAGACCTCGCGGCCAACCCGGCCAGCTTCACCGGCCACTACCTGGCGCGACTGCTGGCTGCGGATCGAGCATGATCGAAGTTTGTTATTGATAGCAAACTTTGACCATTTGACGCTGGAATTAGCCCAATAATCCTCTAAAAATCGACCCGAGGACCTGCGCGCGCACGCTGGTGCCCGACGCCGCAAACCGTCAGACTGGGGCCTTTCGTCATCCCCGCACACTGGCCATGGCTCACGAAACCGAACTGAAACTGGCGATCGCGCCACGCGATGTGCCGCTGCTGCTGGCGCACCCGCTGCTCATGGCGGCGCCGGCGCAGCGCCAGAAGCTGTTCAACACCTACTTCGACACGCCCGCGCTGGACCTGCTGGCGCGGCGCACGGCGGTGCGCAACCGGCGCTCGGGGCGGCAGACGCTGCTGACGGTCAAGACGGCGGGCTCGGTGATCGGCGGGCTGGCGCGGCGCGGCGAGTGGGAAGCGCCCTCCCCGCCCGGCCGCTTCGACTTCGCGGCGCTCGTGGACGACGCGGAGCTGGCCGCCGAGCTGCAGGCGCTGGCCGGCACGCTGGTGCCGGTATTCACCACCGACTTCACGCGCCGCACCTGGTTAGTCGCCCATCGCAAGGCATTGATCGAAGTCGCGCTGGACCGCGGCCGCGTCACCACGGTCACGGCCGACGGCCCGCGCCGCCTGCCGCTGCTGGAGCTGGAACTCGAACTGAAGCAAGGCCCGGCCGACGGACTGTTCAGCTTGGCGCGCCAGCTGGGCCAGGCCGCGCGGCTGCACCCGGTCACGGCCAGCAAGGCCGAGCGCGGCTATGCGCTGTTTCAGAGGCTGAGGGCCAGGCCGGTGAAAGCCGACCCGGTCGTGCTGCGGCCAGAACAGCACCCGGTGGACGCTTTCCGCGCCATCGCACTGGGCTGCCTGGCACACCTGCAGGCCAACGAAGCCGGCGTTCTGACCGGCGACGACATCGAATTCCTGCACCAGGCGCGGGTGGCGATTCGCCGCCTTCGCGCCGCACTGCGCGTGTTCGCGCCGGTGCTGCCGGCGAAATTCGTCAGGCGCTGGAGCGCTGCCTGGAAAGCCATGGCGCAGAGCCTTGGCGCGGCGCGCGACCACGATGTGTTCCGCACCACGCTGCTGCCCGGCCTGGCCGCGCTGCTGGGGCCACGCGACGCCGCCCGGCTGAAAGCCTGGGCGCACAGGGAGGGTGCCGCCGCCGCTGCCGCCGCCCGGCAGCACCTGGCTGGCCGTACGTACAGCGCGCGCCTGCTGGCATTCACACGCGCCGTGCTGCGGCTCAGGGGCGCCGAATCGGCGTCACCCACGCTCCCGCGCTGGGTGCGTCAGCAATTGCGCCAGCGGCACCGCGAGTTGCGCCAGCGCATCGAAAAACGGACCTTTTCAACGCCGCCGAACGCCACCGAGTGCGCATCGAGATCAAGAAACTGCGCTACGCGCTGGATTTCCTCGCCAGCCTCTGGCCGCCCCGGCAGTTGCAAGCCTATTCCACGGCGCTGGCGCAGGCGCAAGACCTGCTGGGCGCGATGAACGATCTGGTCACCGCGCAAAGGCTGCTGGCCACCGCCCCGAAGTCCGGCGTCGACCGGCTGCAGGCCTCGCTGAGTGAGCAGCTAACAACATCCGCCACGCATCTGCCGGCCGCGCTGGCGGCCTTGCGGCGGGCGCCGGCGCCGTGGAAGTGAGCGCAGGCTCCCTACTGGGCTTTTATACGGATTTGCGTTCGATCCGTTAGAAACCGTTCGCACTGAGCTTGTCGAAGTGCATACACCGCGCAGGGCTTCGACAAGCTCAGCCCGAACGGTGATTCATGCGCTTGAAAGCAAATCCGTATGAGCTGGTCAGCAGATCGAAAAGGCAATGCGTATGAAGCCGACGCAAATTTTCCTGCGCCTACACCTTCGCGCTCGGCCGCTCGGCGACACGATCCCGCCAGGCCTGCAGGGCGTCCAGGCCTTCCGCGCCGGGCTTGAACTTCATCAGCCTGGCGAATTCGATGGCGCAGAAGGCCGTGATGTCGGCAATGGTGAAGCGCTCGCCGGCCACCCAGGGCTGGCGCGCCAGCACCTGATCGAACCAGGCCGCCACCTCCCGCACGCGGGCCCGCTGCGCGTGCCCGTAGTCGGGAAACTGCGGCTGCTCCAGCGGCGCCAGGCCCGGGTGCGTGTGCCGCACCACATTGGCCACGTGGGCAAACAGGCCCATCTCGGCGCGCCGGTCGGCCATCTCGATGAAAGCGCGCTCGTCGAAGTCACGGCCCATCAGGTTGGGCTCGGGATACCGGCCCTCCAGCCAGGTGCAGATGGCCCGGGTCTCGGTCAGCACGCGACCATCGTCGAGTTCCAGCGCCGGCACCTTGGCCAGCGGGCTCTTGGCCCGGTAGGCCTCGCCCTTGTGTTCCTGGGCGTTGAGGTCGAGCTCGACCAGGTCGATGCCGGTGATGCCCTTCTCGACCAGGAACATCAGCACGCGGCGCGGACTGGGCGCGTGGGGGGCGGTGTAGAGCTTCATCGCGGATCTCCTCGCTGCCGGCGTGGCCCGGCACTCATACGGATTTTCTTTCAAGCGCCTCAATCACCGTTCGTGCTGAGCTTGTCTAAGCCCTGCGCGGTGCGAACGGTTTTTCACGGATCGAACGCAAATCCGTATCAGACGCCCGCCGAGCGGGACGCGCCCATTTCCACCATGGTGCGGGCCTGTTCGGCGTATTCGCGCGCCTTGTCCTCCCCGTCGCGGGCCAGATCCAGGTGTGACGGCGGCTGCGCAATGCCCCGCTGCACCGCCGCGCGGGCGCGGATGGCATCCCGCCACCGGCACAGGTGGGGCAGGTCGTCGACCTCCACGCCCGACCACCGGTGCGTGCGCACCCAGGCCCAGTTGGCGATGTCGGCGATCGAATAATCGCCGGCCAGGTATTCATGGTCTTTCAGCTGGCCGTCGAGCACGCGGAACAGGCGCCGGCACTCGCCCTGGTAGCGGTCGATCGCGGGCTGGATCTTTTCCGGAAAGTAGCGATAGAACACATTGGCCTGCCCCATCATCGGCCCGATGCCGCCCATCTGGAACATCAGCCACTGCATCACGCGCGAGCGGCCCTTCACGTCCGCCGGCATCAAC
>JAEWVY010000320.1 GCA_023396625.1 Pseudomonadota bacterium
GTACACACTCAAGGACTCGGACGTCAGCGGGATCTTCGTGATCTTCATCTGTTCGGTCTGGCCGATGCTGGTCAACACCGCGTTCGGCGTGGCCTCGGTCAAGCGCGAATGGCTCAACGTCGCCAGCACGCTGGAGGTGAACCCGCTGCGCAAGGCTTTCCGGGTCATCCTGCCGGCGGCGGCGCCGACCATCCTGACGGGCATGCGCATCAGCATGGGCATCGCCTGGCTGGTGATCGTGGCGGCCGAGATGCTGGTGGGCGGCACGGGCATCGGCTACTTCGTGTGGAACGAGTGGAACAACCTCTCGCTGGCCAACGTGATCTTCGCCATCGTGCTGATCGGGGTGGTCGGCATGCTGCTCGACCTGGTCTTCGGCCGGCTCCAGAAGGCGGTGACCTATGTGGAGTGACGCGCCTTCACGTGCCGACGCCGTCGCGCGCGGCGTCAATGCCAACCCAACCAGGGCTTTACCGATGGACGGTTTTCTCAGGGTCGAAAAACTGGGCAAGGCCTACGTGCCCGCCAGGCCGGTGTTCGCCGATGTGTCGTTCGACATCGCGCGCGGCGAATTCGTCTGCGTGATCGGGCACTCGGGCTGCGGCAAGACCACCATCCTGAACGTGCTGGCCGGGCTCGATACGGCGACCGAGGGCCATGTGTTCATGGACGGGCGCGAGATCGCCGGCCCGGGCCTGGAGCGCGGCGTGGTGTTCCAGAGCCACGCGCTGATGCCGTGGCTCACGGTGCGGCAGAACATCGCGTTCGCCGTGTGCTCACGCTGGCCGGCGTGGCCCCGTGCCGAGGTCAACGCGCATGTGGAGAAATTTGTCGCCATGGTGGGGCTGTCCGCGGCCATCGACCGCAAACCCAGCCAGCTTTCCGGCGGCATGAAGCAGCGTGTGGGCATCGCCCGGGCGTTCGCGATCCAGCCCAAGATGCTGCTGCTCGACGAGCCCTTCGGCGCGCTGGACGCGCTCACGCGCGGCACCATCCAGGACGAACTCATGGGCATCGTGCGCCAGACCCAGCAGACGGTGTTCATGATCACGCACGACGTGGACGAAGCCATCCTGCTGGCCGACCGCATCCTGCTCATGAGCAATGGCAGCGATGCCGGGGGCGGCTACGTCCCGGGGGCCATCGCCGAGGCGCTGGCCAACCCGTTGCCGCGCCAGCGCACGCGCGCCGGCCTGCACCATCTGGACGGGTACTACGCGCTGCGCAATCACATCGTCGATTTTCTCGTCTCGCGTGCCCAGGCACGCTGAATGCATCACCCGTTTTCAATCCGTTTCGAACAAAGGAGTTTCACATGAACCGTATGGAAGTCACCGAAAAAATCGTCAGCGTCAAGGTCGCCAAGGGCATCCAGTGGGCCGACGTGGCCAAGAAGGTGGGGTTGTCCAAGGAGTGGGTCACCGCGGCCTGCCTGGGCCAGATGGCGATGGACGCAGCCCAGGCCAAGGTGGTCGGCAAGATCTTCGGCCTCACGGCGGAGGAGCAGAAATGGCTGCAGGTCGCCCCCTACAAGGGCTCGCTGCCCACGGCGGTGCCGACCGACCCGCTGATCTACCGCTGGTACGAGATCGTCAACGTCTATGGCACGACCATCAAGGAGTTGATCCACGAGGAGTTCGGCGACGGCATCATGAGCGCCATCGACTTCTCCATGGACATCGTGCGCCAGCCCGACCCCAAGGGCGACCGCGTGAACGTGGTGCTGTCGGGCAAATTCCTGCCGTACAAGCAGTATTGACGCCATTGCGGCCCGGCGCAGGGCCGATAATTCCGGCTTGCCCATTCTTTGGAGTCGCTCATGTCATTCACACGCAGGGGCCTTGTGGCCCGGACGTTCCGTTGTGCCCTGGCCGCAGGCGTCTGCGCGGCATTCGGGCTGGCCGCGGCCCAGACCGCCACGCCGGTGAAGCTGCTGGTCGGTTTTCCCCCGGGCGGCGGCACGGACGCGATCGCGCGCGTGCTGGCCGAGCGTTTGAAGGACGAGCTGGGCGCCCCCGTCGTGGTGGAGAACCGGCCCGGCGCCGGCGGCCAGATCGCGGCACAGGCGCTCAAGGCCGCCGCGCCCGACGGCACCACCTACTTCCTCTCGCACGACCACACCATCACCATCCTGCCGCTGGTGACCAAGAACCCGGGGTACGACTCGGCGCACGACTTCGTGCCGGTGGCGGGCTTTGCCACCTTCGTCAACGCCTTCGCGGTGTCGGGCGGCACGCCCGCGAAATCGTTCAACGACTACGTGGCCTGGGTGCGCGGGCAGGGCGGCGGCAAGGGGGCGGTGGGCATCCCCGCGCCGGCGTCCACGCCGGAGTTCCTGGTCAAGGTCATCGGCCAGAAGTACCAGCTGGACCTGGTGGCCGCGCCCTACCGTGGTAGCGCCCCCATGATGGCCGACATGCTGGGCAACCAGATCGCCGCGGGCGTGGCGTCCATCCCGGACTTCATCGAGAACCACAAGGCCGGCAAGCTGCGCGTGGTGGGCGTGCTGGGCGACAAGCGCCAAGCCGCCATGCCCGACGTGCCGACCTTCTCCGAACTGGGCCTCAAGGGTTTCGAGGACCTGCCCTATTACGGCGTGTTCGCGCCCGCGGGCACGCCCAAGGCCGCGCTCGACCGCTTTTCCGCGGCGCTCGCGAAAGTGATCGCCGTGCCCGAAGTGCATGACCGGCTGACCGCCATGGGCCTGAGTGTGGGCTTCATGTCGCAGCAGCAACTGGCCGAGCGCGAGCGGGCTTACGGCCGGACCTGGGCGCGCATCATCAAGGAC
>JAEWVY010000271.1 GCA_023396625.1 Pseudomonadota bacterium
CGCAATGCCGGCCTGGCCAGTGCCCGGGCACCGTACATCGCCATGATGGACTCCGACGACGAGGCCGACCCGCGTCGCCTGGCCACGCAACTGGCGTGGATGGACGCGCATCCCGAGGTGACGGCCTGTGGGACGCACGCGGTCAAGCTGTTGCCCGATGGCCGCCGACTGCCCATGGCCTACCCGCAAGACGATGGACACATCAAGGCGCGGCTGTGGTGGGTGGACGGTGCCGTGTTGAACCCCACGGTGCTCCTGCGCACCGATTTCGTGAGGCAGCACGGGATTTTTTTCGACCCCAACCTGCCGCGCGACGAGGACCATGCGTTCTACGTCGCCATGATGAAGGCCGGGGCCCGCTTCCAAGCCATTCCCGAGCCGCTGTTCCTGTACCGCCGCCATGCGGAGAATGTCACCAACGAGGTGTCCCGGATCGACGACGAGAAGACGGCCGTTCGCGTCCGGTTGCTGCCGCTTTTCTTCCCGCAGCTGACGGGGGTGGAGGGGCAGTTCGTGCTGCACCTGATGCGTCATCGTCCGGCGCTGTCGGCCCATGACATGTGGGCCGCCGTCGCGCTTGCGGAAAAGGCCATGCGGGAAACCCGGTCGTTTTATGGGGAGGACCGCAGGGAAATCAACAGCCTGCTGCATTGGGGCACCCGCCGGGCATTGACGCGGTACGCGCCGGTGCCACGGGCCGCGCCGGCCCGGGATGCCGGGTGACGGCAGGCCAGTTTGCCCCCCGTTTGGTGGAGGAGGCATCCGGTTTATGCTGTGCAGCCATGAAGCTCTACAACTATTTCCGATCCTCCGCGTCGTTTCGCGTACGCATCGCGCTGGCCCTCAAGGGCCTGGCGTATGAGTACGTGCCAGTCCATCTGGCCCGGGGGGAGCAACGGCAGGACGCTTTTGCCGCCATCTCGGCCGACCAGCTCGTGCCCGTGCTGGAACTCGACGATGGCACGCGGCTGGTGCAGTCCATGGCCATCATCGAATTTCTCGACGAAACCTGCGCCACGGGCCCGGCCCTGCTCCCGCGTGACCCGCTGGGCCGCTCGCGCGTGCGCGCGCTGGCGCAGACGGTCGCCTGTGAGATTCACCCCTTGAACAACCTGCGGGTGCTGAAGTACCTGACCCGGGAACTCCATGTCGATGAGGACGCCAAGACCACGTGGTATCGCCACTGGGTGCGCAGCGGCCTCGAAGCCTTTGAGCGCCAGCTCGCCGGCGCCGACGCGTCGACGTATTGCCACGGGGAGGCTCCGACCCTGGCCGATTGCTGCCTGGTGCCACAGATCTTCAACGCGCGGCGCTTCGACACCCCGCTGGACGGGTTGCCGCGCACGCTGGCGGTGTTCGATGCATGCATGGCGCTGGACGCTTTCCAGCGGGCCCAGCCCTCGGCCTGCCCGGATCACGAAGCGTGACGGTTCGGCCTGCCTGCCACGCAGCATGAGCTTCCCCGCGGACTGGATCGTGCCCGACTGGCCCGCGCCGGCCGGCGTGCGGGCGGTGTTCACCAGCCGCTGCGGCGGCAATTCGGCGCCACCCTTCGACAGCTTCAACCTGGGAGACCACGTGGGCGACGATCCCGCCGCGGTGGCGATCCACCGTTGGCGGCTTCGCGAGATTCTGGGGGCCCGGCCGGTCTTCCTGCAGCAGGTGCACGGTGCAGCGGTCGCGAAGCTCGATCGTTCGACGCCCGATGGGGTGGTGGCCGATGCCTGTGTGACGCGGGCCAGTGGCGTGGCCTGCACCATCATGGTCGCTGACTGTCTGCCGGTGCTGCTGACCGACCGGCGAGGTCGGGTGCTGGCCGCGGCGCATGCAGGATGGCGGGGATTGGCTGGAGTGGCGGACCAAGGGGTTCTGGAAGCGGTTTTCAAGAAATTTTGCGAAGAATCCAGCGTCAATAGGTCATTTATTGCTACTGAAAGTATAGCTAGCGAAACCCTGGCCTGGCTGGGGCCCTGCATCGGTCCGCAGGCGTTCGAGGTTGGCGCGCCGGTGCGCGAGGCGTTCTGCGACACTGACTCTGGTGCGGCGAGGCTCTTCCAGCCCCGAGGCGACGGGAAATTCCTGGCCGACCTGGCCGGCCTGGCGCGGCGGCGCCTGCGGGCACTGGGCATCACCCATCTCTATGGCAATGATGGCAGCCCCGCCTGGTGCACGGTCAGCCAGTCTTCAGTCTTTTTTTCCCACCGGCGCGACGCCGCCAGGCTCGGGGGCAGCGGACGCCTGGCCGCCTGCATCTGGCGTGCCGGCTGATGGCGCCTCGCTTGCGGCGGCTTCTCGCGCGCGCCGCGCCCGCCGCCGCCCGGGTGTGCCCAGCAGGTACATCACCAGCGCGATGGGCATCAGTCCGTACAGGACGAAAGTGATGCCGGCGCCCAGCACGCTGCCGACCGGGCTGGCGGCCTCGGCCACAGCCATCATCAGCGCCACGTACAACCAGGCAATGGCAACCAGGTACATCGGGTGGGTTCGGGTGAAAATGTCAGTGTCACGAAGGGCTTGACCTGCAATACTAAGGCCTTGGCCCAGAGAGCAAGCGTGGAGACAGCATGAATTCGGTTCCCGATCCTTTTCCGTCAACGATGACCCATCAGTTCGCCCAGAGTTTCGGCGAAGGCTGGACCAAGGTGTTTCAGGCATTCCAGCAGATGGACCTCGGGGGCATGCCGTCCCCGGCGGCGGCCCTGCCGCGCCTGAGCATGGCGCCCGAAAAGCTCCAGGCGTTGCAGCAGGACCATGTGAAGCGCGCCACCGAGCTGTGGAACCAGATGCTCGCGGGCAAGCCAGGCGTCGGCGACCGCCGCTTTGCGTCCGAGGCCTGGAGCAGCAATCCCGTGGCGTCGTCCGCGGCAGCCATGTATCTGCTCAACGCCCGCACGCTGATGGGCCTGGCCGATGCCGTGGAGACCGACCCCAAGACACGCGCGCGCATCCGCTTCGCCGTGGAGCAGTGGATGGCGGCCGCGGCGCCGAGCAATTTCCTCGCGATGAACGCCGAAGCGCAAAAAAAGGCGTTGGAAACCAAGGGGGAGAGCATTGCCCGGGGC
>JAEWVY010000084.1 GCA_023396625.1 Pseudomonadota bacterium
GCTCAAAGCCTTGCCCGGCATCGGCGACTGGACCGCGCAGTACATCGCCATGCGGGCGCTGCGCTGGCCCGACGCCTTTCCCGCCGGCGACGTGGCACTGCAGAAGGCCTTGGGCGTGGGGCGCGACCGGCACCCCGCCCGCGCCGCCGAAGCGGCCTCCCAGGCCTGGCGGCCCTGGCGCAGTTACGCGGTGATCCGCGCCTGGCAGCAGGCAGACAGCCACGCCGAGATAGTTTAATTTTTATAGCAAACAAAGACCAGCAGACGCTGGATAAGGAGGATTTTTAAATGAAATATCCGGATTCATGGATTCGCGGCCATTGCGACAGCCCCCTGGGCCCGTTGCTGCTGGCGGCTTCGCCCAAGGGGCTGGCCGGCGTCTGGTTCACCGAACGGCAGCGCGACACCCCCCGGGGCACGGACTGGGCGGCGCAACCCGGACACCCGGTCCTGCGCGAGGCCGCCACGCAGTTGACCGACTTCTTTCTCGGACAACGCCACCATTTCGAACTGCCGCTGGACCTGGCCCAGGGCACCCCTTTCCAGCAGGCCGTGTGGCATGCGCTGCTGACCATCCCCTTCGGTCAGACCGTGAGCTACGGCGAACTGGCCGCGCGCATCGGGCGCCCCCGCGCGGTCAGCGCCCTGGGGGGCGCCGTCGGCGACAACCCCATCAGCATCGTCGTGCCCTGCCATCGCGTGATCGGTGCCCGTGGCGCCCTGACGGGCTACGGCGGTGGGCTGGACCGCAAGACCGCGCTGCTGCGCCTGGAGGGTGTGCTGCCATGAGTGCCTCCCCGACGCCCGCCCGCGCCTGGCTCGCCGAATTCGTGCTGCTCGCGGCCATCTGGGGCGCCTCGTTCCTCTTCATGCGGCTGTCCACCGTGGAATTCGGCCCCCTGCCCACGGCCGCGCTGCGCGTGGGCATCGCCTCGCTGTTCCTGCTGCCCCTGCTTCTGTGGCGCGGCCAGGGCGCCACCCTGCGCCGGCACTGGAAGCCGGTCTTCGCGGTGGGCCTGCTCAATTCCGGCATTCCCTTTGCCTGCTTCGCCTTCGCACTGCACTACATCACCACAGGGCTGTCGTCCATCCTCAACGCCACGGTGCCGCTGTTCGGCGCGCTGGTCGCCTGGCTCTGGCTGGGCGACCGGCTCAATGCCTCACGGGTGCTCGGCCTGGTCATCGGTTTTGCCGGCGTGGCCCTGCTGGCGTCGGACAAGGCCGGCCTCAAGCCCGGGGCAGGCGACGCCACCCTGGGTCTGCTGGCCATGGGCGCCTGCCTGCTCGCCACCCTGTGCTACGGCGTGGCCGCCAGCTTTGCCAAGCGATATCTCACGGGCGTGCCGCCGCTGGTCACGGCCACCGGCAGCCAGGTCGGCGCCACCCTGGGCCTGGCCCTGCCCGCGCTGTGGCTGTGGCCGGCGCAGTCGCCCGGAACCGTGGCGTGGCTGGCGCTGCTGGCCGCGGGCGTGCTGTGCACCGGCATCGCCTACATCCTCTACTTCCGCCTGATCGACGCGGCGGGGCCGTCCCGCGCGCTGGCCGTGACCTTCGTGATCCCCGTGTTCGCGCTGGTGTATGGCGTGGTCTTCCTGGGCGAGCCCATCACGCCCTGGATGATCGGCTGCGGCCTGATCGTGCTGCTGGGCACGTCATTGTCGACCGGGCTGCTCAGGTGGCGCCAGTGAGTCCATCCCGGGCCTGCCGCGTCGGACAGGCCCGCCATCGCCGCCAGTGGCCCGGTTGTCCATTGGCGGGCCGGGTATTCACCCGCCCGGCGATGGAATCGATTATCCGCAGTGCACTGGCCGGCCGCACAAAATAAAACCCCGCGAAAACGGATTCGCGGGGCAGGCACCGGTCCTATTTCGAATCGCCCCGAAATTCATCGGGCGATGCCTGGATCAGGCCGGGAATATCACGGGAATATCACGGGAATATCACGGGGATATCAGGGAGATTCAGGCAATCAGGAAACGGTTGCGATCTTCACCTGCAATCCATTTCGGGGGTTTGCCGCGCCCCGTCCAGACCTTGCCGGACACGGGGTCCCGGTATTTGGCGGCGACCTTGCTTCCCGCCGTGCTGGATTTGCCGCGGCCCGAGGGGAAGACATCCTGCACCCCCAGTCCGAACTCCGCCACCAGCGCACGCACCTGCTTCACGGCGTGCTGGATTTCACGCTGCCGGGCTTCGGCAATCTGCTTGTCCAAAGCCTCGCGCGCCTGCAAAAGCTCCTTGTAACTGCTCATGTCCACACCGTCCTTTTAGTTTTGGCATTCAACGATGGATGAAATTGTAATTGAATGCCGATTTTGCCTGGATACACCGAATCTTCCGCCGCATCCAGGAACTGGATAATGAGCCCAGGCCGATTATTCGTCAACTCATGGATTATCTTCCGTGATTTTCGATGACGGCCGGGAAAAAGCCAGTATCTTGTCAATTCGCTTGCCGTCGAGATCCACGACTTCGAACGTCCAGCCGGCGCAGTCGATCCGGTCGCCAGTGTCGGGCAAACGGCCCGACACCGCCAGGAGCAATCCCGCCAGGGTGTTGTAGCGTCCCCGGTCCTCGTCGGGCAATTCCTCGCGAATATCCAGGCGCGCCTTGAGCTCGTGCACCGGCATCAGTCCGTCGAGCAGCCAGGAGCCGTCGTCCCGCGGTGTCGCCCAGGCATCGATCTGCGCCCCGGGCTTCAGTTCCCCCGTGATCGCCTCGAGCAGGTCGCGCGGCGTGAGCAGCCCCTGCACCACACCATATTCATCGACCACGAACACCATGCGGCCGGATCGCTTGCGCAATTGGTCGAGCAGCGCCATGCCGGTCAGCGTCTCGGGCACGAAATTCGCTGGCATGACATGCGGCTCGATGGTGCCCGCGTGGCCGTGGCCCAGTTGCAGCAGCTGGGCCACGCTGATGATTCCGATCACGTCATCCAGGCTGCCCCGGCAGACCGGGTACCAGGAGTGCGTTCCGTGTTCGCCCCCCTTGCCCGCCAGCTGCAGGCATTGCGCCACGGTGCTCTCCGCGTCGAACCAGTCGATGTCGGCGCGTGGCACCATCAGCGAAGTCAGCAGCCGGTCGTCGAGATGAAACACGTTCTGCACCATCTGGTGTTCGTGCGCCTCGATCAACCCGGCATCCACGCCCTCTTCGAGGCTCGCGGCAATCTCCTCCTCGGTCACCGGCCGGGTCCGCGTGGTGTCGATGCGCAACAGGCCGAGCACGGCGTGCGTGGTCATGGACAGCAGCGCCACGAAGGGCTTGCCGGCAGTGGCCAGGCCACGCATCGGCCGCGCCACCCAGCTGCTGACCGTTTCGGGATACAGCTGTCCGATGCGCTTGGGCACGAGTTCGCCGAAGATGATGGTGATGAAGGTGATCAGGGTCACCACCAGTGCCGTGGCCGTGATGGCTGACGCCTTCTCGCTCAGGCCCACGCCCTGGAGCCACAGGCCGACCGTGCCGCTGAAGGCGGCCTCGCCCACGATGCCATTGAGCACGCCGATCGAGGTGATGCCCACCTGGATGCTGGAGAGAAACTGCGTGGGGTTGTCCAGCAGCCTGAGGGCCGCCTGCGCACCCTTGTCGCCCGCCTCGGCCATCACCCCCAGGCGCGCCTTGCGGCTCGACGCGAGCGCCAGTTCCGACATGGCAAACACACCGTTGAGCAGCGTGAGAAAGACAATCAGCAGGACATCCATGCGCGACCGGCGGCGCGCCGGTGGAAAATCAACACCATGGCACTGTACTGTATTGGCGATGTGCAGGGCTGCGACGCAGCCCTGGGGCGACTGCTCGACGAAATCGGCTTTTCACCGAGCCGCGACACGATTTTCCTGCTCGGAGACCTGGTCAATCGCGGCCCCGATTCGCTCGGCGTGCTGCGGCGCCTGCTGCGTCTTGGCGACTCGGCGCGCTGCCTGCTGGGCAACCACGACCTGCATCTTCTCGCCGTGGCGCACGGGGTGCAGCCGCAGCGCCGCGGCGACACCGTGGCCGAGATCCTGGAGGCCGTCGACCGCCCCGCCCTGATCGACTGGCTGCGCCAGCAGCGTCTGGCATGGTTCGAGCGGGGCGTGCTGATGGTGCATGCCGGGGTGCTGCCCCAATGGGATGCTGCCGGCACCCTGGCGCGGGCCGCGGAGCTGCAGGCCGTGTTGCGAGGTCCCGACCTGGCCGCTTTTTTGCCGCACATGTATGGGAATACGCCCAGTCGCTGGAGCGACGCGCTCGAAGGGGTGGCCCGGCTCCGGGTGATCGTGAATGCGCTGACCCGGCTGCGATTCTGCACGGCCGACGGCGAGATGGAATTCAACACGAAGGACGGCGCGACGGCGGCCCCCGCGGGGTTCATGCCCTGGTACGAGGTGCCGGGGCGCCGCACACGCGAGGTGACCGTGGCCTTCGGCCACTGGTCGACACTCGGCTGGCTGGACCGCGATGACCTGCTGGCCCTGGACAGCGGCTGCGTCTGGGGGGGCCACCTCAGCGCCGTGCGGCTCGACGCCGACGGTGGGCGTGAACGGCTGCAGGTGAAGTGCCCCCAGGCGCAGCGCCCCGGCCACTGAGGCCCGCGCCGGGCCCTTGTTCACGCAGCGGGAAATCTGGCGTCAGCCCGCGCGCCTCAGGACAGGGCCTTGAACAGCGCAGCCACCTTGCGCCGCGGCTTGATGTTGGCCGACAGTGCGCCGCGCGCGGCCACTGGCGCCGCGGTGTCCTGCCCTGGGGC
>JAEWVY010000087.1 GCA_023396625.1 Pseudomonadota bacterium
GTCCCAGCCCAGGTGCCGATGGGTCAGCGCCACCCGGGCATTGAGCGGCATGATGTTGTAGAGGCCGTCCCCGGTGTCCAGATTCTTGCCGTGGGTGGCGCTGAGTTGTCCATTGAGCCCGAACACGCTGGCGCCGACGCGGGCCAACGGCACCTTGCCCGAGAGGTCGATGCCGTACAGGCGGGCAGCCTGATTCATGTATTTCATGACCACGAACTGGTTGGGCGTGGTGGGCTGGGCGGCGGTGTTCGTCTTGCTGTTCCACTGCACCGCATCGATGAAATTCCGGACGTGGGTGTAGTACGGGGTGAACCTGAATTCGGTTTCGCGGTCGGCGCTGCGCCAGGCGCCGGTGAGACTCAGGGTGTGCGCCAATTCCGGCTTCAGATCGGGATTGCCCAGATAGCCGTTGCCGTCGCCGACGAAGTTGTTCATCTCCAGCGCCATCACATTGCGCGACCAGGCGTAGCGCTCGTAGAGATTGGGCGAGCGTGTCTTGCGCGCGAACCCGAATTCGAGCGACCGGTTGTCGTCCGGGGCGTAGCGGGCCACGGCGGACAGGTCCACGTTGTCGTCGGTGCGGTGGCGGTCCATCGCGTTGAAGTCGGCCCGGGTCCCCACCGAGCTGGCTTCGTACATGTTTCTCATCATGCCGGTGTTCAGCGGCGTGGTGCTGGTGTTGTAGCCCACCACCGGGCCGGCGTCGGCGGTGACGCGCTCGACCCGCACGCCCACCAGCGACAGCCACTGCGGCGTCCACTTGGCTTCCCACTCGCCGAATATCCCCAGCCGGTCCCGCTGGCCGCCGTTGATGTTCCAGAAAGCCAGCGGTGCCATGCCGCCGACACAATTGCCCACGCCGCAGTCCGGCGCCGGCGGCCACCAGTCGTCGAGGTGGTAGCGCTGCATTTCCGCGCCGACGCGCAGCAGGTCGCGTGGATTCAGGTCGATGTCGGCCTTGACGGCGAGCCCGTCGGTCCTGCCCGCCGTGTACATGGGCATGCCGTTGACCGGGTAGGTGGCGCCCGTGGTGAGGGGGGGCTTCAGGGCGCCGTAGCGGTAGACCTTGTCGGGTCCGAAATCCATGAAGTGATCGACCCGCTCGTGGTAGGCGCGCGCCTGCAGCGACCCCCAATCGAACTGGCCGAGATAGCGGAAGTTCAGGCGCTTTTGCTGGTTGTCCAGCATGTCCATGCGCTGGTTCGGATAGAGCTGGTAGGGCAGATCCTGGTAGCCCAGCTTCGCTTCGAACAGGTGGTTGCCGCCCCGCAGCGCGAGGCCCAGGGTGTGGTTGCGCGTCTTGTAGGCCGTCGAGCCGACCTCATCCGGCGGGACCACGGGGGCCGTGCCGGCCAGGACGAACTTTTTGTAGTTGCCGCCGGCCTTGTAGTTGGCCGATTCGGCGCTCGCGCCGGTATAGCTGATGCTGAGTGACTCCGTGGCGTAGGTCGCGGCCAGGTTGGCGCCTCTGGCGTTGCCGTTGCTGCGGAAAAAGGTGCCGATCTCGCCCTGGGTCAGGCGGCCCTGTCCCGGCGTGGCGAAGAGGGGCGCCGGTGTTTCGGCGACGATGGCGCCGCCGATGCTGTCGCCGCCCACGCTCACCGGCGTGATGCCCGTGTAGACATCGAGCTTGCCGACGTGGGTCGGATCGAGGTAGGACAGCACCGGGTTCATGTGGTTGGGACAGGAGGCGATCAGGTCCATGCCGTCGAGCTTGATGCGGTTGCGGTCGTCGGCCAGGCCGTGGATCGCCGGCAGGCTGGACACCCCGCCCGCGCCGTAGAGGCTGACGCCGGGCACGTTTCGGAGCAGGCTGGCGGTATCGCTGGTGGCGGGGCGCAGGACGCCGAGCGTGGCCGGGTCGACGGCGGTCGCGCCCGGGGGCAGGCTCGTGTCGGCGCGGGCGTCGGTGACGGTGACCTGGGGCAGGGTGGTGCCTGTGGCTTCGTCCGCCGCGCGGGTTTCGCCGCCGAGCAGCGACAGCACGGGCAGCGCCAGAACCAGGGCGCGGGCGGGTTTGCGGGGTTTGATGGGAGGCATGATGAGTTTGTGGTCGCTTGAGATGGGGTCAGTGCGTGTCCGCGTGGGCCGCGGCCGCGTGGCGGGGGGTCTGCACCCAGACCTTCACGGTCTGTGGGCGGGCGTGCTCGAACTTCAGGGTCATGTCGAAACGGTCGCCGTCCTTGAGTGGCCGTTTCAGGTGGATCAGCATCAGGTGGTATTCGCCTCCGTGACGCAGGGGGACCTGGCTGTCCGGCGGCAGCGCGATGAAAGGCACCTCGCGCATGCGCATGACGCCACCGTCCAGGGCCATGCGGTGCAGTTCCACCCGCGCGGCCACTGGTGTGTCCGCGCCGATCAGCCGGTCCGCCGTGGCGCCGCGGTTGTGGATGCCGCGCAGATACGCCGCGCCGTTGGCCGCGCCGGCAAGGCTGGGCAGGGCGTAGGGGTGGTCGAGCACCAGGGTGCCCGCGGTGACCCCGTGGGCGGATGCCAGGCCGGCCACGGCGGCCAGCCAGAGCAGACCCAGCCAGCGCACGACGCCGGGGAGAAGGCCACGCGGCGCCCACACGAATTTTTTTGATGAAAACAGGCGTTTCCCAGCGTCGTTCATGGATAGGTCGCTATAAAAATTGTGTTTTTCGTGGCCCACGGCGGCCTCAGAAGGCCGGGGCGAAGGGGCCGGCGGCGCCGAGCCAGAGGGAGTGCTCGCGCACCGGGGCCTGGCGCTTGCGCGCCGGCAGCAGCCGGTTGAGCTCGCGGCACACGGTTTCCGGCGTGGAATCGATGATCTGCGCCAGGTCCTTCAGCGGCGGCAGTGCCTTGCGTTCCAGGGGAATGGCCGTGCCGTCGGCGCGGCGCGCGAGCAGCTTCAGCAGGTGCGCCAGCCGGCCGACGACCGTGCCCGAGCGCAGCAGGGCCATGTCCAGCGCCTGCTGCTGCTGTTGCCGGAAGGCGGCGGCCAGCAGGGCCGTGTGCTGCGTGCTGGCCGGCGCGGGCTCTGGCGTGGCCACACAGTCGGTCAGTGCCGTGACGGTGCAGGTGCAGGTGCAGGTGCCGGTGCACAGCGCTTCCACGCCCAGCAGATCGCCGGCGAGCGCCAGGTGCAGCATGGCCTGGCCATCACGCAGCGGGTGTTCGAGGCGAAACACGCCTTGCTGCACGCGCCACAGCGTGGCGATGCTGCCGGCCCACAGCAGGGTCTGACCGTGGGCGATGCGCCTGTCCGAGGGAGACGAGGCCTTCGTGGGTTCGGTGACGTTCATTCAATGACTCCCGGGTTGCGGGCCCGTCGAGGCCACGCGTCAATGGGGATGAGGAAAGAGCCCATGCCGCGGCATGGGCGTGGCGCCAGGGTCAAGATGCGTGGCTGGGTGCCCTGGCATGGAAGGCACGAACTCATTCGCCGCGCAACGCGAAACCGCCAGGCGGCTTCGCACTTGAACCCGGCCCCACCCGCGGACGGCGCCGCGGCTCAGGCCTTGAGGTGCAGCGGAGTCAGGGACGGGGGCCCGCGCGGGCGGGCGGCGTCGACGGGGAAGATGTGGCGCGGGCGCGCGTGCCCGGCGGCCGGCATGACGGGCCGGCCGGGCGCGAACGACACTGTCACGGCCGATGGCGTGGGCAGGCCGGCGCGGTCGGCGCCGGTCAGGCAGAAGGGGCAATGGTCCAGCGAGAGCGGGGCCGGCACGCTCGGCGCCGCCGGGTCGCCGTCGCCGGCCACTTCGCCGGTCGATGGCGATACCCAGCGC
>JAEWVY010000117.1 GCA_023396625.1 Pseudomonadota bacterium
CACTGCCCGCAGATCCTCTGCGAGCGCATCCTGCGCTGCCTGCATCTCAGCAGCGGCGCATAAATGCTTGGATCGAGGCAATGGCCACAGGTTTGCTCGGCGCCGACGATATGCCTGCCCTCATCGAGTTGGCTCGACACATGGATCGTGCTGAGCGTATCAGCCGCCAAATCGATGCGACACCTGGTGCCGACACTTGCGCCATTCGTTCGCTAACTGACTTGTTGGCAGCAGAGGAAGCCAGGATCCAGGTGCTGAGTCAACGACTGCAGATTCCAGCGAGTGAACAGTGACCATCGCTGTTTTCGGAATTACTTACGATGTTCTACGACTCTGATCGAGTGCCAGCAAAGCAAAGTGTCGATTACTTGTTGATGGAAGTCATCTCACTGACCCACGCCTGCAACGCCCTCAGTTGCTCGGCGTTTTCGTGGCAGGTCTGGTAGTTGGCGGCAACGGTTCCGGCGACGGCAGAGAGCGCAATGCCTGCGGCGGCCGCATCAGCATCTCGGGCGGGCTCGGGCAGCTCACCGGCGGCGACAGCGTCGTGCAGCCGCACAAAGCCACGGTTGATAGTGCAAGCAGCATCGGCTTGAACGGGGACATAGACGGAAACCTCCTTGACGATGGTGTCGCCCTTCTCACGAATGACGCGAACGCGGTCGACGTACTGGGTGACGACCTTGACGGTGGCTTGCACCTGCCGCTCGCGGATGGCTGCGGTATGTAGGGCTTGTTGCTGGATGGCGGCATCCCATTGCGCTTGAACGTGGCTCGCACCCTTGATCCAGCCGAAGCCGACCAGGGCGACGCCGAGCGACGCAAGGGCCAGCAGCCGGAACGGCCACGGAATCACGCTCACGACGCCTCCCCAATGCACTGCCGGTATTCGGCTTCTCGCCGTGTAGCCAGCCCGCCGCACAGCCGCGCGTTGGTGGGCAGCGCGCAGTCTTTTCCTTGGAAGAAGCGCCAGCGCAGTAGCTCGGCACAGGCTCCCGCGTAGTCCTCGGCGTTGAGTTTCCTGACCAGCGTGGACTGGCAGAACGCGCGGCTGCCGACGTTGTAGGAAAAGCTCACCAAGGCGTCGTACTCGTGCTGGGCCAGCGGCACAGTCACGCACGTTTTCAATGCGCCCTCGAACTGCTGCACATCGGTGAGCGCGCGGGCCAGCGCCTTCGGCGGCGTTGTGGCGTCGCCCAGCTTCACCCCGGTGGTGGTGCCGAAACCAATGGTCGGCACATCGCCCTTGACCGGGATCACTGCGCGGTCGGTGTACCCCTCGTGCAGCACGATACCGACCAAGGCAGCGGCGGACAGCGTCAGTCCGGCCACCGTCCTGCGCATCACGGGTGATGTTGGCCGGGTCATCGGTGCATCTCCGGCTGCGCCACGATGCGAGCCACGGTTGCGCCGATGCTGGCGGCAAAGGCCAGCAGCACGAACGCGCCCTGTGGCATCACGTCCAGCAGTACGTCCCCGAACAGCGGCACCACCACTTCCGCCGCCGTGAAGGCAGCGGCCAGCAGCGAGAAGCGAATACTCCAGGCCCGTCGCAACACGCGCCGCCAGTCGTCCAGAAGGCAGATCTTCGGCTTGGCGATCATTGGACGCCTCCCATCAACTTCAACTTTATGGCGGCCCCCACCAGCAGCGCGGCCAGGATGCCGGTGGTCACGACCTTGATGGTGGTCTGCCAAGCCGTTCGGCGGGCATCGCGCCACGCCTCCAGCAGATCGCGCAGTTCGCGGATGTCCTTCGCGGCGCTGTCGTTCTCCAATCCGAGGTGGGCGAGGCAACGCTCAGCTCCACGCTCGGCGGCACGGTCGAGCAGATCGTCGAAGTCCTCCTTGCGTAGAAGCAGGATGTTCTCCACGAGGGCGACGGGCGCTTGTTGTTCGGGTTCAGTCATTGCAGGTCTCCAGTTCAACGAAGTTGCGGCGAAGCCAAATGCGAAACCCGCCTGATGCACATAGCAATAAGGCGGGTTCAGGGGTGATCAGGAAGATGGGTTTCAGATTTCGATGATTTCCAGCGTCAGGCTGGGTGCGTCGCCTTCGATGACGTCATCACGCACGAACACCTTCTGGCCGATGGCAGCGATGCCGCGTGCGCGGATCAAGCCGCCGCCGGGCAAGGCGACGGTCACAACGCCGGAGCCGACGCCCACTACCGTGCCGGCCTGTAATGGCGGTTCAGGGATGAGTTGGCGGAACTGCTCGTAGAGGTTATGCATGGCTTTGCACCCCCAAGGTCTGCCAGACCTCCGGCATTCCTGCCTCGACTTGCGTCGAGCGCACGATGCCCAGCCTCGTCACGCTGCCGTCCTGGTACTCGACGAACGCACCCGGCTCGATGATCCCCGTCTCGGCCAGCACCGGCAGGCGCAGGCTCACCTCGATCTGTTGCCCGGTATCGGCCAGCACGGCGATGCCACGCTGGCGCGCCGCAGCGGCCTCGGTGATCAGCGCATCGACCACCATCGGGGCCAGCACATCGCCCGCGGTGCCTGCGCGCGTGACCTGACCGAGCACGCCGACATCCTGCCCGGAAACGAAAACCCGGTTGTAGCCGGGCTTCTCTACCCAACGCAGCGACTCGCGGGCCACCGCATCGACGGGCAGCACGAAGTCTGGCGTGACGGTGCTCCATTCCCACGGTGCGACCGGATACCGGTGGCGCACTCGGATGCTCTGGTTGGACGGGTACGGGATCAGGTATCCCCCGACGGCGCTGGCAATGGCGACCAGTGCTTCCATCCAAGTGCCCTGCTGCGTGAATACCCCGGCCGGGACGTTCCAGTCCGCCAGGCCCCAATCGATGCTCCAGCCCAGGGGGATGCCGTTGAGCGTAAGTACGTCGTCCATCAACTGCCGCGCCGTGCACGCTTGCGGTTGCTGGAAGTTCATTACCGGCGCATAGGGGGCGGCCAGCACGGCGTTGCGCCCTCGTCCCGAGATGCGGATGCTGGCGT
>JAEWVY010000145.1 GCA_023396625.1 Pseudomonadota bacterium
GTGCTGGCTCAAGCCATCGTGCGCGAAGGCTCTAAGTACGTAGCCGCTGGTCTGAACCCCATGGATCTGAAACGCGGCATCGACAAGGCCGTTGCAGCCCTGGTGGAAGAGCTGAAGAAGCAATCCAAGGCCACCACCACTTCCAAGGAAATCGCCCAAGTGGGTTCGATCTCCGCCAACTCCGACGAATCCGTGGGCAGCATCATTGCTGAAGCCATGGACAAGGTGGGCAAGGAAGGCGTGATTACCGTGGAAGAAGGCAAGTCGCTGGCCAACGAACTGGATGTCGTGGAAGGCATGCAATTCGACCGTGGCTACCTGTCGCCCTACTTCATCAACAACCCCGAAAAGCAAGCCGCGATTCTGGACAACCCCTTCGTGCTGCTGTTCGACAAGAAGATCAGCAACATCCGCGACCTGCTGCCTACCCTGGAGCAAGTGGCGAAGGCTGGCCGTCCTCTGCTGATCATTGCTGAAGATGTCGAAGGCGAAGCCCTGGCAACTTTGGTGGTGAACACCATCCGCGGCATCCTGAAGGTGGTGGCTGTGAAAGCGCCTGGCTTCGGCGACCGCCGCAAGGCCATGCTGGAAGACATCGCCATCCTGACCGGCGGCAAGGTCATCGCTGAAGAAGTCGGCCTGACCCTCGAAAAAGTGACGCTGGCTGACCTCGGCCAAGCCAAGCGCATCGAAGTGGGCAAGGAAAACACCATCATCATCGACGGCAACGGCGCGGCCGCTGACATCGAAGCCCGCGTCAAGCAGATCCGCGTGCAGATCGAGGAAGCCACCAGCGATTACGACCGCGAGAAGCTGCAAGAGCGCGTGGCCAAGCTGGCCGGCGGCGTGGCCGTGATCAAGGTCGGTGCCGCCACCGAAGTCGAGATGAAGGAAAAGAAGGCCCGCGTGGAAGACGCGCTGCACGCCACCCGCGCTGCCGTGGAAGAAGGCATCGTGGCCGGCGGTGGTGTGGCGCTGCTGCGTGCCCGTCAGGCCGCTGGCGAGATCAAGGGTGACAACCATGACCAGGACGCCGGCATCAAGCTGGTGCTCAAGGCCATCGAAGCGCCCCTGCGTGAAATCGTGTTCAACGCCGGCGGCGAGCCGAGCGTGGTGGTGAACGCCGTGCTGGCCGGCAAGGGCAACCACGGTTTCAACGCCGCCAACGACACCTACGGCGACATGATCGAGATGGGCATTCTGGACCCGACCAAGGTGACCCGCACCGCGCTGCAAAATGCCGCGTCCGTCGCTTCGCTGATGCTGACGACCGAGTGCATGGTCGCCGAAGCACCGAAGGACGAGGCACCGGCTGGCGGCATGCCTGGCGGTATGGGTGGCATGGGCGGAATGGGCGACATGGGCATGTAAGCCCGCGTCGGGCCTGAGCGCGAGTTCGGGCCTATCCCGCCAGGGTCGACGGCGCCTTCACCGGCGCGCCGCTTGCCCCGGAACCGACAAACCCCGCAAGGCCAGCGAGCCCTGCGGGGTTTTCATTTGGTCATTTATTTATAGCAAACAATGACCACCTCATGCTGGATAGTGGCTGTTTTTACTTAAAATCCTGGCGCAACAGGCGCAGCAACCCCGCCGTGGCGGGGTCGAGTCCTTCCGCATCGCCGCTGGCCAGGCGAGGCACCAGATCCTGTGCCAGTTGCTTGCCCAGTTCCACGCCCCACTGGTCGAAACTGTCGATCCCCCAGAGCGAGCCCGTGACAAACACCCGGTGTTCCTGCAGCGCGATCAACGACCCCAGGCTGGCGGGCGACAGTTCGTCGAGCAAGAGAAAGCTGCTGGGGCGGTTGCCGGGAAAATCCTTGCATCCCCCGCCGTTCGTGCGGCCCAGCATCAGGGCGCGGGCCTGGGCCAGCGCACTGGCCAGCAGCAGCGCGTGATGACCTGGCAAACCATGCCGCGCCCGGGCGACGGCGATGAACTCCACCGGCACAATGTCCGTGCCCTGGTGCAGCATCTGGAAAAACGCGTGCTGCCCATCCGTGCCTGCCTCACCCCACACCACCGGCGCGCTGGCCACGGCCACGGGCCGTCCCTGCAGGTCCACCCGCTTGCCGTTGCTCTCCATCTCCAGCTGCTGCAGATAGGCCGGAAGCCGCCGCAGGTGGTGGTGATAGGGGGCGACGCAGCGGCTGGCAAAGCCGTGAAAGTTGCGGTGCCACACGTCCAGCAAGCCCAGTCGCACCGGCAGGTTCTCGGCCAGCGGCGCGGTCTGGAAATGGCGGTCCATGGCGTGGGCGCCGGCAAGGAATTCGCGAAAGCGCGCCGGGCCGATGGCAATCGCCAGCGGCAGGCCGATGGCCGACCAGACCGAATAGCGCCCTCCCACCCAGTCGCGAAAACCGAAGGTCGTGCGAATGCCGAACGCATGCGCCGCCTCGGGCTGAGCGGTCAGGCCGACAAAGTGCCGCGCCACGTCCGTCCCCCCTCCGGCTTCGAACCAATGCCTGGCCGACCGCGCGTTGGTCATGGTCTCCAAGGTGGTGAACGTCTTGGACGCGATCAGGAACAGCGTGTTTTCCGGCCGCAGCGGGCGCAGGGTATCCGCCAGCGCATGGCCATCGACGTTGCTCACGAAATGCAGGCGCTTGCCAGCGCTGGCGTAGGCGCCCAGCGCCTCCACCGCCATGCGCGGCCCGAGGTCCGATCCACCGATGCCGATGTTCACCACATCGGTGATCCGCGCATCCTCGCGCACGCGCGCCGCAAACGCCAGCATCGATTCCCGCGTGGCGTGCACCTCGGCCAGCTCGGCGGCCAGCCCATCGGCCACGACGTGGTCCGGCGCGTCGCGTGGAACCCGCAGCAGGACGTGCAGCGCGGCGCGCTCTTCGGTGAGATTGATCCGCTCCCCGGCGAACATCGCGTCGCGGTGAGCTTCGACGCCGCATTCGAGCGCCAGCTCCAGCAGCAGCGTCCACGCCTGCCGGTCGGCCAAGCCGCGCGACAGGTCGGCGAAGAGCCCGGGAGCCGGCTGGCTCAGGTGTTCGAACCGGTCCGGATCATCGGCGAAGGCCTGCCGCAAGTCGAACGTGGCGCCGCACGCGCGGTAATGGCTGGCCAGCCGCTGCCAGGCCACCGTCTGGTCGCAGCGGGGGCGGTTGCGCCAGTCGCCTTCCTGGAGGACCGGCATGTCAGGCGGCCTGCACCAACGCGTCGAGCCGGCGCGTGTCTTCGCAGAAGGCACGGATGCCTTCGGCCAGTTTTTCCACGGCCATGGCGTCCTCGTTGAGGGCGAAGCGGAAACCCGCCTCATCGAAATGCTGCTCGACCTCGTCCATGGCGCCGGCCGTGGCCGAATCGAGCGCTCGCTCGAGAGGCGCCACGGAACTCGCGAGACGGCCCAGCAGTTCCGGGCTGATGGTCAGCAGGTCGCAACCCGCGAGCGCCACGATCTGGCCGGGGTGCCGAAAGCTCGCGCCCATGACTTCCGTGCCGATGCCGTGGCGCCGGTAGTAGTTCCAGATCCGGCGCACCGAAGCGACCCCCGGATCGTTCGCCCCCGCATGGGCGGCCTCGTCCCAGGTCGCCCCCGCAGCCTTCTTGTGCCAGTCGTAGATGCGTCCGACAAAGGGCGACACGAGCTGGACCTTCGCGTCACCACAGGCCACGGCCTGGCAAAAAGAGAACAGCAGGGTGAGGTTGGTGCGGATACCTTCGCGCTCGAGCTGCACCGCCGCGGCAATGCCCTCCCAGGTGGCGGCAATCTTGATCAGCACCCGCTCGGGGGCCACGCCATCGGCGCGGTACAGCGCCGCCAGGCGCCGGGCGCGGGCGACGGTGGCCGCCGTGTCGAAACTCAGCCGCGCGTCGACTTCGGTGGACACTCGCCCGGGAATCAGCGCGAGAATCTCGCAGCCGAAGCGCACAAGAAGGCGGTCCTGGATCTCGTCCAGCGGCGCCCCTCGGTGCCGGGCCACGGTGTCGGCCAGCAGCGGCGCGTACTCGGGCTTTTGCACCGCCTTGAGAATCAGGGAAGGATTGGTGGTGGCATCCCGCGGCTGGTATTGGGCCAGTTGGTGAAAATCGCCAGTATCCGCCACGACGGTGGTGAACCGCTTGAGTGCGTCGAGTTGGTTCATGCCGCCATTATCCCGTCTCGGCCCAGGCCTCAGAACGAGGTCAGAACCGAGACACCATGGGCTCCCAGGCCCAGCACCACCTCATCCCCCACGCTCAGAAGGTCGTCCAGATCGGACGACACCACGAAAATCGGCCCCAGCGCGGTCTCGAAACTGTATTCGAGCACGGCGCCCAGGTAGGCCGTCTTGCACAAGGTCGCCGGCAACCCCGCTCCGGCACGCGCAACGCGCCAGGCCTCGGGGCGCACGGCCACCCGGACCGGCCCCGGGCGCACCGGTTCCCGGGGCGTGATCTCCAGAGGGCCGAGCGTCACCCGGCCGTCATCGCGCACCTGGGCCGGAAAAAGCAGCGCCTCACCCATGAAACCCGCCACGAAAGGCGTCTGGGGCGCCTCGTACAGGGTTTTCGGCGGGCCTGCCTGGGCGATGAGCCCCTGGTCCATCACGATGATCTGGTCGCTCACCGCCATGGCCTCGCCCTGGTCGTGGGTGACGTAAGCCACCGTCAGGCCCAGTCGCTGCTGAAGCGCGCGGATTTCCTCGCGCATCTCGCGCCGTAGCCGGGCATCGAGGTTGGACAGGGGTTCATCGAACAGCAACACCTCGGGCTCCAGCACCAGAGCACGCGCCAGGGCCACGCGCTGTTGTTGCCCGCCCGAGAGCTCGCTGGGCCAGCGGTCCTCCAGGCCCACCAGCCCGACACTCCGCAAGGCCTCCACGGCCTTCTCCCTGGCGAGACGCGCCGGCTGGCCGGACATGCGCAGGCCGTACATCACATTTCCCGCCACCGTCATGTGCGGAAACAGCGCGTAGCTCTGGAACATCATGCTCACATTGCGCTGGGCCGGCCCCAGGGTGGTCACTTCGCGGCCCGCAATGAAAATCTGTCCCGAACTCGGCGACTCCAGCCCCGCGATCATCCGCAGCGTCGTCGTCTTGCCGCAGCCCGATGGCCCCAGGATGGTGGTCAGCGTCCCCTTGGGCACCACGAAACTGATCCCCTTGACCGCCAGTGGCGCGCGCGGGTCCGCGCCGTAGCGCTTGGCGACTTGGCGGAACTCGATGCCCGCGGTGCTTGGATTCATGAGAGCTGCTCCGGAAATTCAGGGCTGCGCCACGGGAGGCACGGCCGGCGCCGCCGCGCGCCGGCCCAGTGCCCGCTCCCCCACCAGCCATTGGATCAGGGCAACGGCCGCGGACATCAGCGCGATCAGCACGGTGCAGTAGGCCAGCGCCACCCCATAGTCGCCGTTGCCCACCCGGCCGATGATGTACGTGGTGGCCAACTCATATTCCGCCGTCACCAGAAAGATCACCGCGCTCACCGTGGTGATCGCCCGCACGAAGCTGTAGGCCAGCGCAGCCACGAGGGCGGGCTTGAGCAAGGGCAGCACCACGTGACGCAGGGTCTGCAGGCTGCCGGCATGCAGCATCAGCGACGCCTCGTCGAGCGACCGGTCAAGCTGCTTGAACGCGGCCGACCCGGCACGGACACCCACTGGCAAATTGCGAAAAACGAAACACAGCACAATGATCAGCCCCGTGCCCGTCAATTCCAGCGGGGGCACATTGAACGCCAGGATGTAGCTCACCCCCAGCACCGTGCCCGGGATCGCAAACGCGAGCAGGGCCGAAAACTCGAAGCCCGCCTGACCCCTGAATTCGGTGCGAGCCAGCAGCCAGGCGATGGCCAGGCCCAGCAAGGCGGTCAAGGGCGCGGCCAGTGCCGCCAGCTCGACGGTGGTGAAGAAGGAATTCCACGCCGTACCGGACCAGACCCAGCCAAAGTCCCCCCATTCCACGGCAAAGGCCGTATGGAAATGGCGCAGGGTCGGCGTGTAGTCGCGCCCCCAGGTCTGGACGAAGCCCCCGGCCAGGGCAAACAGGTAGACCACCAAGGTAAACACCATCCAGGGCCAGGTCACCACGTACACCAGCGCCCGGATCCGGGGCGGCAGGGGCAGGGCGACGCCCGCGTCCCCCTTGCCCGACACCGTGGTGAAGCCCTGGCGCCCCAGCACGCCACGCTGCACGGCAAACACGGCCAGCGCAAACAGGCTCAACACCCAGGCCAGGGACGCCGCCCGACCGGGGTCATATTGGGCGCCCACGATGGCAAAGAATATCTCTGTCGAGAGCACGGCGAACTGCCCCCCGACCACGATGGGATTGCCGAAATCGGCCATGCTTTCGATGAACCCCGCCAAGAAGGCGTTGGCCAGCCCGGGCTTGAGCAACGGCAGCGTGACCGTCATGAAAGTTTGCAGAGGACTGGCCCGCAAGGTCTGCGCGGCCTCCTCCAGGCTGGGCGAAACCCCTTGCACCACGCCCCGCATGATCATGAAGGCAATGGGGGCGAAGGCAAACGTCTGCGCCAGCCAGACACCGAACCCGCCATAAAACCAGCGCGTCGGCACAATGCCGAAGGCGTATTCCAGCCATTGATTGACGACCCCCGCCCGCCCGAACAGAAGAATCAGCCCCAGCCCCACGACGAACGGCGGCGTGATGATCGGCAACAGGGCCAGGATGTTCAGCGGCTTGCGGTAGCGGCGCGACGCCCGCTCGGCGGCCAAGGCCATCAGGGTGCCGAGCACGGTGGTGCTGGCCGCCGTCATGACCCCGAGACCCAGGGTATTCCAGGCGACGCCGCAGGATGATCCGCCGGTCAGGCAGCCCAACCCGAAAATGCGCGCCTGCGCGACCCGCTCCCACAGCGCCACGACAGCGAACGTGCCGTCCTCGTGATAGAACGCCGCGCTCAATGCCTTGAGCACAGGGAACACAATGAACAGGGCCAGCAGGCTGCCACAACCCACCACCATCGACGCCACGAAGCCGTCCCCCCGGAAAGCCCCCCGCCGGGCCAGCCCCAGGGACAACACCACCAACAAGGCGGTGAGCACCACGAAGGCGCCCCAACCCATGCCCGGCTGACCCGCGGACAGCGCGCCCCAGACCGTGGCCCAGGACGCCATCGTCCAGCCCTGCGGCCCGATCGCGAAACCGCTCGACCACACGCCGGCCAAGCCAAGCCCTCCGCCGGCGATCAGCCAGGCGCCCTGCCGCGGCCCCAACGGCCGCGTCGCGCCGAATGTTGCGAGGGCCAGGCCCAGAAAAGCGGACCACAGCCACGGCCGGCCGAGCCCCGCCGCCTGCCACAGGCCACTCCCGGCCACCGGATCGCCGAAGACCCGGCCCACGGCCCACAGGCCCAGCCCGTCCTGCTGGACATACCAAGGCAGCAGCACGAAGCCCACCCAGCCCAGGCCCCCCCAGGCGCGCAACGCGCGCCGGGCCGCACGGACAGCCCGATCCATCCCTCGCGCCACGGTCAGCGCGGGTTGTTCTGGACTTCTTTTTCCCAGCGGGCAATCAGGCGCCGGCGCTCGGCAGCGGCGCCATATTTGGCGTAGTCGTAGGCGATCAGCTTGATTTTCGACGGATCGATCATGCGTGGATCCCTGGACACCCGGGTGTTGCTGGGCAATTGGAACTGCTTGGCGGCCAGACCGAACTGCTGGCCCCCCGGCGTCAGAGCCCACTCATAAAACTTCCTGGCCGCCTCGGCATTGGGGCCGTTTTTGACCAGGCTCATGGAGCCGACCTCCGCCCCGGTCCCCTCGGCCGGCGTGGCCGATCCCACAGGAAATCCGTGCACCGCCTCGGTGGTCACGTCATGCACGAAGCTGACCGACACTGTGGTTTCGCCCCGGGCGGCGGCCTTGATCGGCGCGGTGCCCGAGCGGGTGTAGGCACTCACGTTGCGGTGCAGCGCCTTGAGGTAGTCGAAGGCTTTGTCCTCGCCCATGAGCTGCACCAGCGTGGCGATCATGGTGTAGGCCGTGCCGCTCGAGGCCGGGTTCGCCATCTGCACCTCGCCCTTGAATTCGGGTTTGAGCAGATCGGCCCAGGACCGGGGGGGCGCCAGCTTGCGCTTGGCCAGCAATTCCTGGTTGAAGCCGAACCCCAGGGGCCCCAGATAGACACCCACGGTGCGGTATTTCGAGTCCGCGGCCTGTTTCTGCGCCCAGGGATGAAGCTGGGACAATTGCGCGGACTTGTATTCGAGCGTCAATCCCTGCTCGGCCGCCTGCAGATGGGGATCGCCAGTGCCTCCGAACCAGAGGTCGGTCTTGGGATTGGCCTTCTCGGCATTGAGCTGGGCCAGCGCTTCGCCCGAGCCCTTGGCCGTCATGTTGACCTTGGTGCCCGTGGTGCGCGCGTAGACCGTCGCCATCAGGTTGCACCATTCGGCCTGCACGGAACAGATGATGTTCACCCGCTCCTGCGCCAGAACGGCCGTGGGCATGGCGACCGTTGCGGCGAACACAGCCGCGGCCAATATTTTCTTCATGCAATGTCTCCGGTGTAATTATAAAAATAATAGCAAACTATTTAGAAAATACGCTGGGAAAGCCCAAAAAATATCTGGTTTTTATCGCATGACGCCCCGGGGCGAAATCTGCGGGACCTCCGACCTCATAGCCGCCCCTCTTCGACGGCATGGCACGCCACACGGATGCCGCCCAGGGTCTGCAGCGCGGGGCGCTCGGCGCGGCAACGCTCGTTCACATGGGGACAGCGCGGGTGAAAGGTGCACCCCGAGGGGGGGTTCAGGGGGTTGGGCACTTCGCCCTGCACCGGCGTGCGGGCACGGCCTGTGTCGTGCATTTTCGGAATGGCATCGATCAGCATGCGCGTGTAGGGGTGGCGCGGCTGGTCGAACAAGGTGTGTTTGTCCGCCAGTTCCACCAACCGCCCGAGGTACATCACCCCCACCTGGTCGCTGACGTGTCGGACCACGGCCAGATTGTGGGAAATGAACAGATACGTCAGCTGCCGGGCCCGCTGAAGCTCCTTCATCAGGTTCAGCACCTGCGCCTGCACGCTCACGTCGAGGGCCGAGGTCGGCTCGTCGCACACCAGGAACTCGGGCTCGGTGGCCAGCGCGCGGGCGATCGAGATGCGCTGGCGCTGGCCGCCCGAGAACTGGTGCGGGTACTTCACCATGTCCAGCGGAGACAGGCCCACGGAGGCCAGCAATTCACCGACACGGGCGCCGAGCTCGGCCTTGTCAGTGATCAGTCCGTGCTCGATCAGCGGCTCCGCGATGATGTCTTCCACGATCCAGCGCGGATTGAGGCTGGCGTAGGGGTCCTGAAAGATCATCTGGATGCGGCTGCGCAGCTTGAGTCCGTCCGCCGTCTTGAACACCGCGTGCGCGTCGAGGCCATCGAACACCAGGTTGCCGCGCGTGGGTTGGTACAGTCCGACCAGCAGGCGTGCGACCGTGCTTTTCCCACAGCCCGACTCCCCCACCAGCGCCAGTGTCTTGCCCTTCTCGATTTCGAAGCTCACCCCGTCGACCGCCTGCAGCATCTGCCTTGGCCGGCGTTCGATCACGCGGTTGAGCCAGGGCGCAGACACGTCGAACGACTTGGCGAGGTCGCGCGCCTGAACCAGCGGGCCAGCCGCATGCCTTGCTGTAGCGCTCATGCCACCGCCTCCGGTTGCGCCTGATGCAGCCAGCAGGCCGCACGGGTCACCCCCGCCTCCGCCAGTTCCGGCCGCTCGCGGCGACAACGTTCGAAAACATGGGGGCAGCGTGGATTGAACGCGCAGCCCGGCGGGATGGCATTGAGCCGCGGCATGGCGCCGTCGATCTGGGCGAGCCGCTCCCGGTCCTGCGTCATGTCGGGAATGGCGGCCATCAGGCCCACGGTGTACGGATGGGCCGGGTGGTTGATCACCTCGTGCACCGGGCCGATCTCCGCGACGCGACCCGCGTACATCACCGCCACCCGGTCGCAGGTTTCGGCGATGACGCCCATGTCGTGAGTGATCAGCATCACCGCGGCCCCCCGATCGGCACAGACCTTTTTCAGCAAGGCGATGATCTGCGCCTGCACCGACACGTCGAGCGCGGTCGTCGGCTCGTCGGCCACAATCAGCTTGGGCTCGGCGGCCAACGCCAGGGCAATCACCACGCGCTGGCGCATGCCCCCTGAAAACTGGTGCGGGTAATGGTCGATGCGCTGCTCCGGCGCGGAAATCCCGGTATCGCGCAGCAGGCCGATGGCCCGTTCGCGCGCCTCGGTCGCGCTCACCGGCAGATGCGTCCGGATGGTTTCGATCAACTGCTGGCCCACGGTGTACAGGGGATTGAGCGATGTCAGCGGATCCTGGAAGATGGCGCCGATGCGCCGCCCCCGCACGTGGCGCATGGCCTCGTGCCCGAGGTGGTCGATGCGCTCGCCTTCGAGCAGGATCTGCCCGCCAGCCAGGCGCCCTGGCGGCTCCAGCAGGCCGATGATGGCCGCACCCGTGATCGATTTGCCCGCGCCCGACTCGCCCACCACGCCCAGGATCTCCCCGGCGGCAATGTCGAAGGACACGTCGTCGAGCGCGCGCAGGGTGCCTCTGCGATTGGGAAATTCGACCACCAGATTCTTGACTTGCAACAAACTCATAAGCTGCCCGGTTTTCAGCGCAAGCGCGGATTGAGCGCGTCGCGCAGCCAATCGCCCAACAGATTCACCGACAGCGCGATCAGCACCAACATCACCCCGGGAAACACGGTGATCCACCATTCGCCGGAGAACAGGTAGTTGTTGCCGATGCGAATCAGCGTGCCCAGCGATGGCGCGGTGGGCGGCGAACCGACCCCGAGAAACGACAGCGTCGCTTCGGTGATGATGGCCGTGGCCACCTGGATGGTAGCCAGCACCAGCACGGGCCCCATCACATTGGGCAACACGTGGCGGCGCATGATGCGCATGGAGGACACTCCCGTCACGCGCGCGGCCTGCACGTATTCCTTGCCGCGCTCCACCAGCGTCGAACCCCGCACCGTCCGGGCGTACTGGACCCAACCCGTCAGCGAAATGGAGAGGATCAGCACGCCGAAGGCCAGGCCCTCGTTCGCGTCGGGAAACAGGGCCCGCCCCACCCCGGCAATCAACAGGGCCACCAAAATTGCCGGAAACGACAGCATCACATCGCACAGACGCATCAGCGCGCCGTCCACCCAGCCGCCAAGAAAACCCGCCAGCAAGCCCAGCGTCACCCCCACCAGCACCGAAAGCACCACCGAGGCCAGGCCCACGACCAGCGAGATGCGCGCGCCGTAGATCACGGCGGACAGGATGTCCCGTCCCTGGTCGTCGGTACCCAGAAGGTATTTGCGGCTGCCCAGCGCGTCCCACGCGGGGGGCAGACGGGCATCACCGAGCTCCAGCGTGGTCAGATCGAAGGGATCATGCGGCGCCACCCAGCCGGCGAAGACCGAGCAGAACACACACACCACGGCGATCAGGCCAGCGATCATGGCCACCGGCGAGGTGCGAAAACTGTGGACGAGGTCGCTGTCGAGCAACCGCGCCACCGGCCCGGGGGCCGGCGGTGTGGAAGTGCTTTGCATCCGGCGGCTCAGGGCTTGACAGTGATGTATTTCCAGAGCATGCCGTTGTCGGGCCACTGCACGAGATCGATGGTCTTCTTCGCACCCCAGTTCAGCGCCTGCTGGTGCAGCGGAATGTGGGCCGCGTCATCCAGATGGATCTTCAATGCCTCGCGAATCATCTCGTTGCGCTTCTTGTCGTCGGTTTCCGAGGCCACCTTGCTGGTGAGCTCGTCGACCCGCGCATTGCTGTAGCTGCCCAGGTTGAACTGGCCACGCCCCCCCTCGCCGGGCGAGGACATGATGGGGTAGAGCACGTTGTGCGCATCCACCGTGCTCGGTGTCCAGCCCAGCATGTAGAAACTGGTGTTCCGGCTCAGGATCTTGGGGAAATAAGTCGCCTTGGTTTCGGCCTCCAGATTGATCTTGACGCCAATGCGCGAGAGGTTGGCGGCCACCGCCTGACAGATGGCGCTGTCGTTGACATACCGGTCGTTCGGACAGTTCATCTTCACTTCGAAGCCCGAAGCGTAGCCAGCCTCGGCCAGCAGTTTCTTGGCGGCCTCGACGTCGTAAGGCAGCCGTTTTTCCAGATCCGCGGCGTAACCGCGGATCTCCGGCGCGAGCAGCGTGGCGCGCGGCGTGGAAGCCCCGCGCATCACCCGGCTCTTGATGGCTTCGACATCAATGGCCTGGATGAACGCCTGGCGCACGCGCTTGTCCTTGAACGGGTTCTTGCCCTTGACGTTGGAAAAGAGCAGTTCGTCGCGCTTCTGGTCCATGCCGAGGAAGATCACGCGCAGTTCCGGACCCTGCAACACCTTGAGCTTGGCATTGTTCTTGACCCGGTCCACATCCTGCACAGGCACCGGCTCCATGACGTCCACCTCACCGGACAGCAAGGCGGCCACCCGCGTGGCATCGTTGCCGATGGGGGTGAAAATCACCTCGTCGACGTTGCCATCCACCTTGCCCCAATAGTTGCCGTTGCGCGCGAATGTGGTCCGCACGCCCGGCTGACGCTCGCGCACGCGGTAGGGCCCGGTGCCATTGGCGCGGAACGAGGCCGCGTTTTCGATGCCCTTGCGGCGGTCCACCGGTCGCGTGGCCTGGTTGGTTTCACACCATTTCTTGCTCATCATGAGCCATTGCGTGAACAGCTCGGGAAGGATCGGGAAGGGGGCGGTCAGGACGAAATCCACCGCATGGTCATCAATCTTGCGAACCTCCTTGATCTGGCCCACGTAGCTCTTCATGTCCGAGCCTTCCCCCTTGGCGCGCTCGTAGCTGAAGATCACGTCGTCAGCCGTGAAGGGGGTGCCATCGTGGAACGTGACACCTTTGCGCAGGTTGAAGCGCCACACCGTGGGCGAGGTCTGCTTCCAGTCGGTGGCCAGCCCCGGGGTGAGCTTGTAGTCCCGTCCGCGCGTGACCAGCGGTTCGAACACGTTGTTCAGCACCGACAATTGCAGCGACTCGTTGAGCGAGTGCGGATCCATGGCCAGGGCGTCGCCCTGGTTGGCCACTCGCAAGGTGACCGCCGAGGCCGGCAGTGCGGCGACGGCCCAGGCGCAGACCACGGCCGTGGAAATCAGGTGACGTTTGAATTGCATGGATACTCCTCTTTGGGTCGGAAAAAAACAGGGAACTCAGTCCGGCTGCATGGCAAGCGACTGCTCCACCAGGCTGGCGTGCAGCGCCGCGCCCAGCGGCAGGACATCGTCGTTGAAATCGTAGCGGCTGTTGTGCAGGAAGCAACTGCCCTCGCCGCCCTGGCCAAGCCGCAGATAGGCGCCAGGCTTGACCTGCAGCATGAATGAAAAATCCTCCGCGCCCATGCTCGGCGGCATGTCGCGCACGACATTCGCGGCGCCCACCAGGCCTTGCGCCACATCGGCGGCAAGGTTGGCTTGTGCCACGCTGTTGAGGGTGGCGGGGTACACGCGCTCGTAATTGACTGTCGCCGTGGCACCAAAGCCCAGGGCCACGGCGGTGCACAAGTCATGCAGGCGCCGCTCGATCATGTCCTGCACCTCGGGCAGGAAGGTCCGCACCGTTCCCACCAGGGTGGCCTTGCCCGGGATCACGCTGAAAGCGCCCAGATCTCCGGCCTGCATGGCACACAGACTGATGACGGCGCTGTCCAGCGGGCGGACATTGCGCGAGACGATACTTTGGGCCGCCGTGATGATCTGCGCAGCCACCAAAACGGGGTCGACCGTCAGATAGGCATGGGCGCCATGTCCACCCTTTCCCGTGATTTCGATGGTGATGCGATCCGCCGCGGCCATCATCGGCCCCGGATTCACGCCGATCGTGCCAGGAGGCAGGGAAGGCCAGTTGTGCATGCCGTAGACCGACTGCACGGGAAAGCGGTCGAACAGCCCGTCCTCGATCATCACGCGCGCGCCGCCGAACCCCTCTTCGCCCGGCTGGAAGATCAGCACGGCCGTCCCGCTGAACTGGCGCGTCGCCGCCAGATAGCGCGCGGCGCCGAGCAGCATCGTGACGTGGCCGTCATGGCCGCAGCCATGCATGAGGCCGGGCTTCGTCGACTTCCAGGCGAAGTCGTTGTGTTCCGTCAAAGGCAAGGCGTCCATGTCGGCGCGCAGGCCAATCATCCCGGGGCCCTCGCCTTGACCGCGAATGACGGCCACGACGCCGGTCTTGCCGATGCCCGTATGCACCTCGTCGACCCCGCAGGCCTTCAGCGCCTCGACCACGCGCGTCGATGTGTAGACCTCCTCGAACCCGAGTTCGGGGTGGGCATGAAGATCCCGCCGAAACGCCGTCAGTTCGGGGTGCATCGCCGCAATGCGGGCAAAGGCCCGCCCATGCGCGAGGGGGCGCGGCACCCGCATCAATGTCCCCCGGACGAACTCACGCGCAGGCGCGGGTCCACCACGAAATAGAGCAGGTCCACCACCAGGTTGATGGCCACGAAAATCAGCGCGATCAGGCACAGGTAGGCGGCCATGACCGGAATATCCGCGAAAGTCACGGCCTGGATGAACAGCAGCCCCATGCCGGGCCACTGGAACACCGTCTCGGTGATGATGGCGAAAGCGATCAGGCCACCGAGCTGGAGGCCGGTGATGGTCATGACGGGCACCAGTGTGTTCTTGAGCGCATGACCGAAATGGATGGCGCGATCCGTCAGGCCGCGGGCACGGGCAAACTTGATGTAATCGGTGCGCAGCACCTCCAGCATCTCGGCGCGCACCAGGCGCATCACCAGCGTCAACTGAAAGATGGCCAGGGTCACCGCCGGCAGGACCACATGGCGCCAGCCGTCGGCGGTCACCAGGCCGCTGCTCCACCAGCCGAGCTGCACGGTGTCACCCCGGCCAAAACTCGGAAACCAGTCCAACCCGACCGAAAACACCAGAATCAACAGAATGCCGATGAGGAAGGTGGGCAGTGAGACCCCCAGCAGTGACAGCGTCATGAACACCTGACTCAGAAAAGAGCCCCGCCGCAAAGCCGCGTACACCCCCATCGGAATGCCCAGTACCAGCGACAGCACGGCGGCCACGGTGGCCAGCTCCATGGTCGCCGGAAAACGCTCGCCAATCAGGCGCGACACCTTGGCGCCCTGGCGCAGGCTGAGTCCGAACTCCCCTTGCGCGGCGTTGGACAGGAAGCGCCAGAACTGCACGACGAAGGGTTGATCCAGCCCCAAATCGGCGCGCAGCGCGCGGATTTGATCGGGCCTTGCATCCTGCCCCAGAAGAAAAACCACGGGGTCACCCACATACTGGAACAGCAGGAAGGCGATGAACGCCACCGACACCATGACGATCACGGCCTGAACGAGGCGGCGCAGGATGAATGCAAACATGAATGGAATTGACGCAAGGCGGCCATGCTAGCAGAGCAAATCGTGTGCCCGCCCTGGGGTTTACTTGGGGTTTCCACCGTGGGCCGGGGATCTGGAAGGCTCGCCTCGAAAAAACAGGTGTGCGCCCTTGGGGTGCAGCATCAAAAAAGCCGCCCGAAGGCGGCTTTTGGACTGACCTGCAACGCGGCCAAAGCCGCGTCTGGATCAGAAGTTGTGGCGCAGACCCACGGCGTAGCCGTTGACGCTCTCAACCGTCTTGCCCTTGCCGTCACGCATGTAC
>JAEWVY010000289.1 GCA_023396625.1 Pseudomonadota bacterium
CGTAGGAACCGATGAACAGTCCGAAGTTGCCGGCTTCCGAGGCGTAGCTGGAAAGCGTCCAGCTGAGCCCGGCCTGATGGAACACCTTGGCGTAGCCGATCAGGCTTTCCACGTGCGGCTCGGAAAAGAAGTCCGCCGACGGCGTGATGAGCAGCACCTCGGCGCCCTTCACATCCAGCGGAAATCGGATGTCGATGCCCGTGTCGTCCTTGGTGTCTTCCTCCAGGCCCTCAAGCGTGTTCTCCAGCGCCGGACCGGGAATGCCCAGGTTGTTGCCGATGCGGTGCACCTTGCCGATGATCTCGTTGCTGTACTTCTGTCCCAGCCCGATGGAGTCCATGATCTCGCGCGCGGCCATCGTCACCTCGGCGGTGTCGATGCCGTAGGGGCAGAACACCGAGCAGCGCCGGCATTCCGAGCATTGGTGGTAGTAGCTGTACCACTCGTCCAGCACCTCGCGCGTCAGGTCCACGGCGCCCACCAGCTTGGGGAAATACTTGCCCGCAAAGGTGAAGTAGCGCCGGTACACCTTGCGCATCAGGTCCTGGCGCGCCACGGGCATGTTCTTCGGGTCGCCCGTACCCAGGAAGTAGTGACACTTGTCGGAGCAGGCGCCGCAGTGCACGCAGGCATCCATGTACACCTGCAGCGAACGGTACTTGCCCAGCAGCTCGCCCATCTTGGCGATGGCCTTGGCCTGCCAGTCCTCGGCGAGCTCGCCGGGAAAGCCCACCGCCTTCTGGATCGCGTCCGAGGCTACGAAGGGCTTGAGGTGCGACATCGCGCCCACCTGCACCAGCGGGATGACCGGGTAGCCCTTGAGCTTGGGGGTTTCGAATGCAGCGGTGGCCATGGCGGAATGCAGTGCGCCCTATTTATCCAGCGCGCTGGCCCAGGCGGCGATGTGCCGGGCGTCGCGGGAGTTGTCGGTCTGGTTGCGGGTGGGGCTGAAGAACAGACCCGGCGCGTGCAGCAGCTTGCTGATGGGGAAAATGAACATGAGCAGCGCCACCAGCGCCAGGTGCATCAGCAGCACCGGGTCGGCGGGCAGCGGCTGCAGGCTCAGCCGCATGAGGCCAAGCATGAACACCTTGACCGCCACGATGTCGGTATGCGCCACGAAGCGCATCGCCAGACCGCTGGCGCCGATGGCCAGCAGCAGCACCAGCATCAGGTGATCCGAAGGCGTGGAGATGTAGCGCACGCGGTCCACCAGCAGGCGCCGCGCCCACAGCCCGCCCAGGCCGGCCAGCAGTGCAAAGCCGGCGTAGGTGCCAAAGGGCTGGGCCAGCACTACGGGCCACCACACGGGCTCCTGGAAATAGCGCAGATGGCGCACCAGCACCAGGGCCAGCGCCACGTGAAAGGTCCAACCCAGGAGCCAGGTCCATTTGCTGGACTTGAACAGGCTTTCAAAGAACACCACTTCGCGCGCCAGGCGCAGGCCCACGCCGGTGGACGTGAGCGGGGCCGGCGTGGTGGGAATCTTCAGCGGCGCCGGTGTGCGCGCGTAGCGCAGGATCTTGCGCGCCAGCCCCACGACGAGCATGGCCGTGGCTGCGTAGAACAGCACTGCGTACAGGATGGTCAGCAGCAACATGGCGGGCTCGTGGGAGGGCGTGCGCGGGTTCGCCTCAGATGCAGCCCGTGGGCTTGGGCAGGCCGGCGATCTTGCAGGCCTGCTTGGCCGGGCCGTAGGGGAACAGGTCGTACAGGTACTTGCTGTTGCCCTTTTCCTCGCCGAACTGCTTGCCGATGGCCTTGGTCAGCACGCGCACGGCCGGCGCGATCTGGTACTCGTTGTAGTACTCGCGCAGGAAGTTGATGACCTCCCAGTGGTTGTCCGTGAGCGGCACCTTCTCTTCCTCGGCCAGGTGCACGGCAGCCTCCGTGGACCAGTCGGCCAGATTCAGGAGGTAGCCCTCTTCGTCGGTTTCGATGGTCTTGCCGTTGATTTCAAAGCTCATGTGGTTCTCCAGGTAAAAAAGCGGTTGGCCTTACAGCCAGGATTGGGTGGTGGAATGCTCCAGCGTCAGGTCCACGAAGCCGCCGTAGTCCACCAGCGACACGCCCTCGAGCAGCCGGCCGGTGACACCGCGGGCGTCCATGTCCGGCTGCAGCGCGTAGACCTTGAGCGAGGCGCAGGCGGCGCGCACGCGCTCGCTCGTCGCGCTGCCCTGCGTGGCGCCGTACACGCCGTCCTCGATGAACAGGATGGCGCTGCCCGGTTGCGCCACGCGCAGACAACTGTCCAACGCGTTGTTTTGGAAGGGCGACTTGTTGACGATGTGCAACATGGGTTGGGTCCTTGCGGTTCAGAAGCTCAGGATCACGTCTTGCTGCGCCATGAGTGCGCCCATGCCTTGCGCGTCCAGCACCTCCACCGGCACCAGCAGGTCGGCCTCGGTCAGGCCGCGCTGGGCGAGGGAGTCCTTGTCCACGTAGAGCTTTTCCACGTCATAGCCTTCCAGCGCGCGGTAGCTGGGCGAGAAATTCTTGATGCCGATGCCCTTGGTCTGCTGGCCCTTGACCAGCTCGTACACGCCGTCATCCATGAACACCAGGCTCACGTCCTGGTCGAAGGTCGCGGTGATGAGCACCACCTCCAGGCTCTCCAGCGCGTAGATCGTGCCGTAGGGCGCCTTGCGGTTCACAAACATGAATTTTTTCATGGGCAGCTCCTCAATCGCCGAAGGTAATCAGGCGGTCGGCCTTGATGCCGCTATCCACCAACTGGCCCAGGCCGGAGATGCGAAAGCCGGGTGCCAGCACCTCTTCCTTGATGCCGCGGCGCAGCGCGGCGGCCACGCACACCACCAGGTCCACCTTGTGTTGCGCCGCCAGATCGGACCAGCGGTTGACCACGTGGCGGTCGTCCTGGGGCGGCTCGGTCAGGCGCGTGGCGTTGTTCACGCCATCGTGATAGAAGAACACGCGTTGCACTTCGTGGCCCTTGGCGATGGCCGCCACGGCGAACTGGTAGGCCGTGTCCGACGCCTGGTGCGTGTACGGCCCTTCGCTGACAAGCAAACCGAATTTCATAGTGTTAGAAGCGGATATGGGTCGAAGCGTTCAGGCTGGAGCGCGAGCCGCGCCAGTCGTCGATCAGGTACTTGGTGAAGGGCAGGTCGCACTTCTCGAAGAACTGCGGCCAGCCGATGCGCTCGATCCAGTCGGACACGCGTTCCCACGAGCGGGCATCCTCCTTGTAGG
>JAEWVY010000195.1 GCA_023396625.1 Pseudomonadota bacterium
CCTTTCGCATGTTGAGCGTCGACTCGTTTCTGGCCCCCGCCCAGGCGGGCCGCGGCGCGCTTCTTTTCCAATTGTTCCAGGATGTCGTGCATGGTTGTTTCTCGATCGCTCAAATCTCCGTTCGCCCTGAGCCTGTCGAAGGGCTGGCAGATGCGTTCGCGTGGGCTTCGACAGGCTCAGCCCGAACGGTTGGAATTCCCTGATAGGCCTGCAGCAACTGGCGCGCGGCGGTGGAGGCGGCCACCCGGCCGGCCGTGACTTCGGCGCCGAGCTGCGGCAACCGCTGGCGCACCTGCGGATGGGCGCGGAAAGCCTGCTTGAGGCCGGCTTCGATGCGCTCCCACATCCAGGCCAGTGCCTGCTGTTCGCGGCGCGCCGCCAGCTTGCCGCTGGCGGTCTGCAAGGAGCGAAATTCGCTGACCGCGGCCCAGAATGCGTCCACGCCCTGCCCCAGCAGCGCGCTGAGCTGAATAACCTTCGGATGCCAAAGCTTGTCGTCGTGATGCGCATGCTCCGGGTTGCCGTGCAGGCCGAGCAGGCGCAGGCTGGAGGTGATCTGCGCCTGCGCGCGCGTGGCCGCGGCGGCGTCGAGGTCGGCCTTGTTGATCACCACCAGATCGGCCAGCTCCATCACACCTTTCTTGATCGCCTGCAGATCGTCGCCGGCATTGGGCAGCTGCAGCAGGCAGAACATGTCGGTCATGCCGGCCACCGCCGTTTCGCTCTGGCCCACACCCACGGTCTCGACGATGACGATGTCGTAACCCGCCGCCTCGCACACCAACATGGCCTCGCGCGTCTTCTCGGCCACGCCCCCCAGCGTGCCGCTGCTCGGGCTGGGGCGGATGTAGGCCTGCTCGTGCACGGACAGCTTCTCCATCCGGGTCTTGTCGCCTAGGATGGAGCCGCCCGACACGCTGGACGACGGGTCCACCGCCAGCACCGCCACGCGGTGCCCCTGCGTGATGAGGTACAGCCCCAGCGCCTCGATGAAGGTGGACTTGCCGACCCCGGGCACGCCGCTGATGCCTAAGCGAAACGCTTGCCCTGTGTGCTGCAGCAAGGCGGTGAGCAATTCGTCCGCCTGCACCCGGTGGTCGGCGCGGGTGGACTCGAGCAGCGTGATGGCCTTGGCCACGGCGCGGCGCCGCTGAGCGGGTGTCCCCTGCAGGATGCCGTCCAGGAGAGACAGGTGACTCACGATTTCCCCCGCATCGTCGCCAAACCTATCCGTTCGCCCTGAGCCTGTCGAAGGGCCTGCGAGGCTTCGACATGCTCACCTCGAACGGAGACCTCTGGGTTCAGAACAGGGAATCCCTTGGATTTCGCTAGCTCCCGCAGCCGATCCCAATCCCCTGCAATCAACGCCTCCTTCTTCGCTCGCGACCACCCCTTGATCTGTTGCTCGAACGCGATAGCACCTTCCCGCGTTTCAAATTCACCTTGCCAAACCAACTGCACGGGTTTGCGCATCGCGGTATAGCCAATTCCTCCTGCGTGATGCTGTTGCATGCGCGTTTCAATGCTGTCCGTCTGGCCACAGTAGTAGGAGCCATCGGAGCATTGAAGAAGGTAAACATAGAAAGGCCGCATGCTGATCAATCTTTCGACCTTGGCCAGTCGGCCGAGAAACCAGAGTTCTCTAACTCTCGCAGTTCGCTAAAAAATTCGCTCGCGTGATCATCAGTCCGCGTTTTGACCTCTCCCCACGCCTTGCTGAAAGCAGGCAAGGAAAGGTTGAATCGAATTCCGGATCGCCAATTGTCCCAAGTGGCCTTGTCGATTCTCTTTTCCTTCCACAGAGCTGCTTGTTTATTACTCAGATCAAAGTAGCGGAAAAACTCATCAAAGGACTTTCGATATTCTTCCTCTGACAAATCTGAATCCAAAAGTGCCTTTATCGGAATACCAGCGATAAGTTGACGGTACTCTTTCTCTAATGAATCTTCGAATTGCAGCTTCGCAATTTCCTCTGTCAACTGCAGTTGTCTGCGAATGAACCAAAGCCCCGTCATAGAGGCCAGTGCTGCGCTCGCGGCGATCCATTCGGGCAGCTTCCCTCCCATTGTTTCAGTCAGAAATTTGAAGATATCCATCGGCATGATGTGTTCATCAGGGCTTCGACAAGCTCAGCCCGAACGGATGTGGATTCAAGCCTTCTGCGTCTTCTTGATCTGCTCCAGCACATCCTTGGCGCTGGCCGGGATCGGCGTGCCGGGGCCATAGATGCCCTTGACGCCCGCTTCATACAGGAAATCGTAGTCCTGGCGCGGAATCACGCCGCCGACGAAGACGATGATGTCATCCGCGCCCTGTTTCCTGAGTTCGGCAATGATGGCCGGCACCAGGGTCTTGTGGCCGGCGGCCAGCGTGCTCACGCCCACGGCATGCACGTCGTTCTCGATGGCCTGACGCGCGCACTCCTCGGGCGTCTGGAACAGCGGGCCCATGTCCACATCGAAGCCCAGGTCGGCATAGGCGGTAGCCACCACCTTCGCGCCGCGGTCGTGACCGTCCTGACCCAGCTTGGCGATCATCACGCGCGGGCGGCGGCCGTGTGCCTCGGCAAACTGGATGATTTCGGTTTTCAGTTTTTCCCAGCCTTCGGCCGAGTCATAGGCAGCTGCGTACACACCGGTCACCTTTTGCGTATCGGCGCGATGGCGCCCGAAGACCTTTTCCAGCGCATCGGACACCTCGCCCACCGTGGCACGCAGGCGGATGGCCTTGATCGACAAATCCAACAGGTTGCCACTACCCTGCTCGGCAGCAGCGGTCAAGGCATCGAGCGCGGCCTGCACCGCCTTGGCGTCGCGCTGGGCCTTGATGGCTTGCAGGCGAGCGATCTGGCCTTCACGCACCTTGACGTTGTCCACCTCCAGGATGTCGATCGGATCTTCCTTCGCCAGCTTGTACTTGTTGACGCCGACGATCACGTCCTTGCCCGAGTCGATGCGCGCCTGCTTCTCGGCGGCGGCGGCTTCGATCTTGAGCTTGGCCCAGCCGCTGTCCACCGCCTTGGTCATGCCGCCCATGGCGTCGACTTCCTTGAGGATGGCCCAGGCCGCATCGGCCATGTCCTGCGTCAGCTTTTCCATCATGTAGCTGCCGGCCCAGGGGTCGATCACGTTCGTGATATGCGTCTCTTCCTGGATGATGAGCTGGGTGTTGCGCGCAATGCGGGCGCTGAACTCGGTGGGCAGGGCAATGGCCTCGTCGAAGCTGTTGGTGTGCAAGGATTGCGTGCCGCCAAAGACGGCTGCCATGGCCTCGATGGTGGTGCGCACCACGTTGTTGTAGGGGTCCTGCTCGGTCAGGCTCCAGCCGCTAGTCTGGCAGTGCGTGCGCAGCATCAGGCTCTTGGGGTTCTTGGCGTCAAAGCCCTTCATGATGCGGCACCACAAGAGGCGCGCCGCGCGCATCTTGGCCACTTCCAGGTAGAAGTTCATGCCGATGGCCCAGAAGAAGCTCAGGCGCCCGGCAAAGTCGTCCACGTCCATGCCCTTGGCAATGGCGGTCTTCACATATTCCTTGCCGTCGGCCAGGGTGAAGGCCAGTTCCAGCGCCTGGTTGGCGCCGGCTTCCTGCATGTGGTAGCCGCTGATGCTGATCGAGTTGAACTTCGGCATGTTCTTGGCCGTGTACTCGATGATGTCGCCGATGATGCGCATCGACGGTTCGGGCGGGTAGATGTAGGTGTTGCGGACCATGAACTCCTTCAGAATGTCGTTCTGAATCGTTCCGGAGAGCTTGTCCTGGCTCACGCCCTGCTCTTCCGCCGCCACCACGTAGCCGGCCAGCACGGGCAGGACGGCGCCGTTCATGGTCATGGACACGCTCACCTTGTCCAGCGGAATCTGGTCGAACAGGATCTTCATGTCCTCGACCGAGTCGATGGCCACGCCGGCCTTGCCCACGTCGCCGGTCACACGCGGATGGTCGCTGTCGTAGCCGCGGTGCGTGGCCAGGTCGAAAGCCACGCTCACGCCCTGCCCGCCAGCGGCCAGGGCCTTGCGGTAGAAGGCGTTGGATTCCTCGGCGGTGGAAAAGCCCGCGTACTGGCGGATGGTCCAGGGCCGCACCGCGTACATGGTGGCCTGGGGGCCGCGCAGGTAGGGCTCGAAGCCCGGCAGCGTATCGGCATATGGAAGGTTCTGGGTGTCTGCCGCGGTGTACAGCGGCTTGACCGTGATGCCGTCGGGCGTGACCCAGTTCAAGGCGTTCACGTCGCCTCCGGGCGCGGATTTGGTGGCGGCCTTAGCCCAGGCCTCTAGGCTGAAGGAGGTGAATTCAGGTGGATCGGACGTCATGGCTGGGACCGTTTGCTTGAAGCTTGTCGAAATGCCTGCTGCGGAGTACCGGACTCGGACAATCGTGGCACGCAGAGATTCGGCACAGGAAATTGCCAGAATCCCGGAAGTTTACATCATTCATAATTATTGATGCAAAATATTCTTTTGGCTTACACTCGGCCATCTCACCCGTAAAACCATGTCCGCCCTGTCCCTTGCTCCACGCGCACTTTATGAAGAAGTGGCCGAGTTGCTCCGCCAACGTATTTTCAAGCGCGAACTCGAACCTGGCAGCTGGATCGACGAACTCAAGATTGCCGAGGAATACGGGATCAGCCGCACACCCCTGAGAGAGGCATTGAAAGTTCTGGCCGCTGAGGGTTTGGTCACCATGAAAGTGCGGCGAGGCGCCTACGTCACGGAGGTGTCGGAAAAGGACTTGACCGACGTCTACCATCTGCTGGGCCTGTTGGAGTCCGACGCTGCCGGCGTGGTGGCCAACCACGCCACCGCGGCCGAGCTGGGCGACCTGCAGGCGCTGCACGCCGAACTGGAAAACGCCCTCGCCGACCGGGACCGCTTTTTTGCCGTCAATGAGCGCTTCCACATGCGCCTGCTGGAAATCGCCGACAACCGCTGGCGCAATCAGATGGTGGCCGATCTTCGCAAGGTCATGAAGCTCAACCGCCACAGTTCACTGTTCAAGTCGGGCCGTATCGCGGAGTCACTCGCGGAGCATCGCGCCATCATGGATGCGCTGCTCGCGCGTGATGCGTCCTTGGCGGTCAAAAACATGCAGGCTCATTTCCGCGGCGGGCTTGAAGCCGCCACCTGACGGCCAGCTCAGGCACATTCCTGGCCGGCGCGCAACCGGCACCGCTGCGCGTACGCCGGCGCCTCGAGTTGCAAGGTGACATGCCGGATATCGAATTGCTCGTGCAATTCGAGTTCCGCCGCATGCAGGATGGCGCTGCCATCAATGCCTCGGCTGGCCACGACCAGGTGCGCTGTCAACGCCACCTCCGCCGTGCCCATGGCCCAGACATGCAGGTCATGGACTTCCGACACGCCGGGCAAAGCCTGCAGGGTCTTGCGTACCGCATTCAAATCGATGGTTTCCGGCACGCCATCGAAGAGCAGGTGCAGGGAATGGCGGAACAGACCCCACGTGCCGACCACGATGATCACGGCGATCAGCAGGCTCATGACGGGATCGATCCAGCCCCACCCCTGCCAGAGATACAGCGCCCCACCCACCACCACCCCCACGGATACCAGGGCATCGGCTGCCATGTGCAGGAAGGCGCCGCGGATGTTCAGGTCGCTCTTGCGCCCCTGGCTGAACAGCATCGCGGTGGCCGCGTTGATGACGATGCCGATCGCCGCGACGCCAATGACGGTCGATCCCTGAGTGCTTTCAGGCTGATGCAGGCGGTCGATCGCCTCCCAGCCGAGCGATCCCATCGCCACGAGAAGCACCAGCGCATTGACGAAGGCCGCGAGGATGGAAGCCCGTTTCCAGCCATAGGTGTGCCGCACATCAGGGCGCAGCTTGCCGGCCAGCGCCCCGCCCCACGCCAGCACCAGCCCCGCCACATCGCTGAGGTTATGCCCGGCATCGGCCAGCAAGGCCAGCGAATTGGCGGCCCAGCCGTAAAACGCTTCCACGGCGACAAAGCCCAGATTGAGCGCGATGCCGATGGCAAACGCACGGTTGTATGCCTCGGGGCCGTGGCCGTGGCCGTGGCCATGGGAGTGGGGGTGAGGGTGGCCCGCACTCATTTGAGGTGACCTTCGCGGACGTTCGCCCCGTCAAGGCATCCAGCCGGTGGCCAATGGCCATCGAAACCGTCCATCAGGAAGTCATGGGGGATGGGTCCATGCCATCCGGCAACACCGCAAAAGGCCGCGCGGCGCATGTCCGCGAAGATGATGTCAAATAGGGCAGGCATCTGGTGGAGGCGTGTGGTCAGGTTGGTGGCACGATACGGCACGGTCATCGCGGGGACGATTTTGCGCCTTCGACGGCCTCCAGTTTCCCGCGGCATACGCCCAACATCAGGACGCGAGGTGTCAGGTCCGGTTCGCCGCCAATCTGGCACGTTCGTGCAGCAAGGCTTGCTCGCGCGCATTGCCCGCCAGCCCCGCGGCAAGCTCGAACGCTTCGCGCGCCTCGTCATAGCGTCCGAGCTTTTCAAGCAAGTCCCCACGCACGCTGGGCAGCCAGTGATAGTTTCGCATGGCCCGGTCCTCGAACAGCCTGTCGACAAGGGCCAGTCCCGCCGCGGGTCCCTGATCCATGGCCACGGCCACGGCGCGATTGAGCTCAACCACCGGCGACGCCGTCATCAGCGCGAGCTCGCCATAGAGCAAAGCGATCCGGTGCCAGTCTGTCTCGCCCGCATTGGGCGCTCGCGCATGGCACGCAGCGATGGCGGCCTGCAGGTAGTAAGGACCGGGGGATTGGGACCGCAGCAAGGCCTCGGCACGTGCAAGCGCGGCCAGTCCCCGGCGAATCAGCAGCATGTCCCACCGGCGCCGGTTTTGCGCTGCCAGCAGGACGGGGCGTCCCAGTTCGTCCGTGCGCGCGGCAAGGCGGGAAGCCTGGAATTCCATCAACGCCTGGAGGCCGTGGACCTCCCCCTGTTGAGGCAGCCGCTCGGCCAGTATGCGGCCCAGCCGCAAGGCTTCATTGCACAGCGTGGGGCGCATCCAATGGTTTCCGCTTGTGGCGGTGTAGCCTTCGTTGAAAATCAGATAGATCACTTCCAATACAGTTGCCAGTCGCTCGCCCAGGGCCGCGCCGTGCGGCACTTCGAACGGCACACGGGCCTCGCGGAGGCTGCGCTTGGCGCGCACGATGCGTTGTGCGATAGCCGGTTCGGGCATGAGAAAAGCTCGCGCGATCTCGTGGGTGGTGAGTCCTCCCAGCAATCTGAGGGTCAACGCAACCCGCGCCTCCTCCGAAAGGACCGGGTGACAGGCGGTGAAAATCAGGCGTAAAAGGTCATCACCCAGATCATCCT
>JAEWVY010000301.1 GCA_023396625.1 Pseudomonadota bacterium
GAGATCAAGGCTGGTCAACGACAGATCGATGGATTCGAACAGCGGCGCCAAAGCTCGGTACATGGCCAGCACCTCCGCCGACTGCGTGCCCGGCCCCCACAACCGCGGCAGGTCGTCGGCCTCCACGTCACCCACATTGGCCTCGAACACCTCGCCGAAACGGCCCAGCAGGCGCGATTCACCGTCGACCCCCTCTCTGCCCCAATAGGCCACCGCCTGGTGCTCCTCCAGGATCGCGCGAAGCCGGTTCGGGAACTCTCGCCGCACCACGGCCCGATGCACCCATGGAACCGCTTCGAAAGCTTCACGCGCGGCAACCAGGTCGAGCGTGAAGAAATTCCCCGACAGGCGTGGCGCCACATTCGCCCGCAGTGTCATGGCGTTGCTGTGCCGCACGTCGCCATCCACCTGGATGGCGACGATGGAGAACAATGGATGGCGCAGCCCCCAGCCGAACAAGGCCACCAGGGCCGCCACGACAACGCCCGAAAGCAACACCGTGGCGGTGCCGTTCATGAGACGGACGTCGAGTGGCGCGCCAATGGCCTGCATCACGCCATGCCTCCCGAGGAGGACGCCTGGCCGGCGGCGGGATAGTCCAGCGTGGCCGACGCCAGCAATTCCAGGCACAGGTCTTCGTAGCTGATGCCTGCCTCGCGCGCCGAGATGGGCACCAGCGAATGCCCGGTCATCCCGGGCGACGTGTTCATCTCCAGCAGGAAGGGTTTGCGGTCACTTGCGCGGATCATCAGGTCGGCGCGGCCCCATCCCCGGCAGCCCAGGGCGCGATAGGCGGCCAGCACGATGCGCTGGATTTCGACTTCCTCGGCCTCCGGCAGGCCGCTCGGACACTGGTACCGCACGTCGTCGGTAAAGTATTTGTTCTGGTAGTCGTAGGCGCCGTCCGGCGCGATGATTCGAATCACGGGCAACGCTCTGGCATCCTGACCGTCGCCAAGCACTGGGCACGTCACCTCCTCGCCCTCGATGAACTCCTCGCACAGCACATCGGGGTCGTATTTCGCCGACAGCGCCACCGCCTCCTGCATTTGCGAGTACCCCTTCACCTTGGTCACGCCGATGGACGAGCCCTCGCGCGGTGGCTTGACGATCAGCGGCAAGCCCAGGTCGTCCGGCACGGTGCGCACGTGCTCGCGGTCCTGCCTGTCCGGCGGCAACCAGATGTAGCGAGGCGTGGGCAAGCCCGCGGCCTGCCAGATGCGCTTGGTCATGACCTTGTCCATGGCCACGCTGGAGGCCATCACGCCCGAGCCGGTGTAGGGAATTCGCAGCAACTCCAGCGCGCCCTGGACCGTGCCGTCCTCGCCATAACGGCCGTGCAGGGCGATGAAACAGCGTGAGAACCCGTCGTGCCGCAACTCGCCGAGTTCGCGCTCGGCGGGATCGAACGGCTGGGCGTCGACGCCGCGCTCACGCAATGCCCGCAGCACGCCGGCGCCGGACATCAGTGAAATCTCCCGTTCGGCGGACTGGCCACCCATGAGCACGGCCACTTTTCCAAAATTCTGATATTTTTGAGTCATATCCAGCGTCTGTTGGTAATTTATTGCTCCTTTTTTTGAAGCATTTCGACAACCTTTGCAGGCACGGCGCCAATCGAGCCAGCCCCCATGCACAGCACCACGTCGCCTCCGCGGGCCATGTCGGCAATCGCCTGGGGCATTGCCGTGATCTCGTCGACGAAAAGCGGCTCCACCTTCCCGGCAACGCGCAGCGCACGCGCCAGGCTGCGTCCATCGGCGGCCACCAGGGGCGCTTCGCCTGCGGCGTAGACCTCGGACAGCAGCACCGCATCGGCCTCGCCGAGCACTTTGATGAAATCCTCGAAGCAATCCCGGGTCCGGGTGTAGCGGTGCGGCTGGAACGCCAGCACCAGTCGCTGGCCGGGAAAGGCGCCTCGCGCCGCCGCCAACGTGGCCGCCATTTCGACCGGGTGATGTCCATAGTCGTCGATCAGCGTGAACACGCCGCCATCGGTGGACGGCAGATCGCCATAGCGCTGGAAACGTCGCCCCACGCCCTTGAAGCCCGCCAGCGCCCGGAGCAGCGCCTCGTCGGGCACGTTGAGTTCGACGGCCACCGCGATGGCTGACAGCGCGTTGCGCACGTTGTGCTCGCCAGGCAGGTTCAGCACCACGTCCAGGTCCGTCAGCGTGACGCCGTTGCGACGCCGCACGGTGAACTGCATGGCCGCGCCGACGGCGCGCACATTCACGGCCCGCACCTGGGCCTCTTCTGAAAACCCGTAGCTAGTGACCGGGCAGGTCACCTGAGGCACGATGGCGCGCACCGCCGGGTCGTCAATGCACAGGATGGCGGTGCCATAGAACGGCATACGATGCAGGAAGTCGACGAACGCCTGCTGCAGCCGTGCGAAGTCGTGGCCATAGGTCTCCATGTGGTCGGCGTCGATGTTGGTCACCACGGCCATCACCGGCAACAGGTTCAGGAACGAGGCATCCGACTCGTCGGCTTCCACCACGATGTAATCGCCACCCCCCAGGCGGGCATTGGCGCCGGCGCTGTTGAGCCGGCCACCGATCACGAAAGTCGGGTCCAGACCCGCCTCGGCCAGCACGCTGGCCACCAGGCTGGTGGTCGTGGTCTTGCCATGGGTGCCGGCAATCGCGATGCCTCGTTTCAGGCGCATCAGTTCGGCCAGCATCAGCGCCCGCGGCACCACGGGGATCTTCATCGCCCGGGCCGCGAGAACTTCGGGGTTGTCCGCGTGCACGGCTGTGGAAATGACCACCGCGTCCGCACCGGCCACATGGGCCTGGGCGTGGCCGACATCGGTACGGATGCCCAGGTCTGCCAAGCGCCGCAGCGTCGCGCTGTCGGCCAGGTCGGAGCCCGAGATCGTGTAGCCAAGGTTGCACAGCACCTCGGCGATGCCGCTCATGCCCGAGCCCCCGATGCCCACGAAGTGAATATGCCGGATTGCATGTTTCATGATGCCAACACCTCGCAGGCAGCCACCATTTCCTGGGTGGCATGGGTTTTTCGCAAGGCATGGGCCTTGCTGGCGCGCTCGAGCAGCGCATCACGGCGGGTCTGCGTCAGGAAGTCGGCCAGCCACGCCGGCGTGAGCTGCGTCTGCTGGACCAGCCAGCCGCCACCGGCATCCACCAGAAAGCGGGCATTGGTGGTCTGGTGGTCATCGACGGCGAATGGGAAAGGCACGAAGAGCGCGGCGGCACCGACAGCGGCCACCTCGGTCACGGTGCTCGCGCCGGCCCGGCAAACGACGATGTCGGCATCGGCAAAGGCCTGTGCCGTGTCGTCGATGAAGGGCGTGAGCTGCGCCTGAACGCCTGCCGCCGCGTAGTTGGCCCGCAGGGCGTCGATCTGCGCGGCGCCGCTCTGGTGGGTGACCAAGGGGCGGCGGTCCACGGGCAACAGCGCCAGCGCCTGGGGCACGATCTCGTTGAGCGCCTTGGCCCCCAGGCTGCCGCCCACCACCAGCAGGCGCAGCGGACCGGTGCGTCCGGCAAAACGCGTCTCGGGCGCGGGCTGGCCCAGGAAGGCCGTGCGCAACGGGTTGCCGATCCACTCCGCCTTGCGCAGCACGCCCGGGAAGGCACTGTACACCCGCCGCGCCAGGACCGCCAGCACCCGGTTCGCCATGCCCGGCACCGAGTTCTGCTCGTGCAGCACCAGCGGCCGCCCGAGCAATGCGCCCGCCACCCCGCCAGGGAAAGTGATGTAGCCGCCCAGCCCGACGAGCACGTCCGGCCGCACGCGCCGCATCACCCGCACGCTTTGCCACAGCGACCGCACCAGACGCACGGGAAGCAGGGCCAGCGTGCGCCATCCCTTGCCGCGGACGCCCGAAAAATCCACCGCCTCGAAGGCATAGCCGCGTGGCGGCACGAGCCGGCTTTCCATACTGTCCGGTGCACCCAGCCAGTGCACGCGCCAGCCCTGCTCACGCAGGGCTTCGGCCACGGCCAGGCCGGGGAAGATGTGGCCCCCGGTGCCGCCCGCCATGATCAGGGCGCAGTGGCTGCCGCTCATGTCCGGCCTCCGTGCATGCGCCACGTCGCTTGCCGCGCCATGCAGCGCTGCGCGCTGTGCCCATTTTGACGAAACAGGCAACTCATGTCCGGCCTCCGCGCATGAGTTGCCTGTTTTCCACGTCCACGCGCAAGACCACGGCCATCGCCACGAGGTTCATGAGGATGGCGGAGCCGCCATAGCTCATGAACGGCAGGGTCAGACCCTTGGTGGGCAGCGCGCCAAGATTCACCCCCATGTTGATGAAGGCCTGGAACCCCATCCAGATGCCCACGCCCTGCGCCACCAGACCGGCAAAGACACGGTCCAGGGCGATGGCCTGCCGGCCAATGTGCATGATGCGGCGGGTCAACCAGAAAAACAGCCCGATGACGCAGATCACGCCAATCAACCCGAATTCCTCGCCGATCACGGCCAGCAGGAAATCCGTGTGCGCCTCGGGCAGCCAGTTCAGCTTCTCGACGCTGCCACCGAGGCCCACACCGAAGATTTCACCGCGGCCAATGGCGATCAGCGCGTGCGACAGCTGGTAGCCCTTGCCCAGGGCGTGCTTCTCGCTCCATGGATCGAGGTAGGCAAAAATACGTTCACGCCGCCAATCCGACAACATGATCATCAGCCCGAAGGCCACGACAAGGATCAGGGCGATCAGGAAAAACATGCGCGCGTTGACGCCCCCGAGAAAAAGGATGCCCATCGCGATCACGGCGATCACCAAAAAGGCCCCCATGTCGGGTTCGGCCAGCAGCAACAGGCCCACCACCGCCACGGCGGCCCCCATGGGCAACACGGCGCGGAAAAACCGTTCCTTCACGGCCATCTTGCGCACCATGTAGTCAGCCGCATAGAGCACGACGGCCAACTTGGCGAGTTCCGACGGTTGGAAATTCAGGATGCCGAGGGAAATCCAGCGGCGGGCGCCGTTGACACCTCGCCCCAGATGGGGAATCAACACCACGATCAGAAGCACGAGCGACAGCACGAAAAACCACGGCGCCACCTTTTCCCAACGCGCCATTGGCACCTGGTAGGCCAGCAGTGCCGCCACGAAAGCCAGGACCAGCGATGCCAGGTGCCTGACCAAAAAATGTGTGCGGGCGTAATTGGAAAACTTCGGGTTGTCCGGCAAGGCAATCGAAGCCGAGTACACCATCACGAGTCCCCAGGCCAGCAA
>JAEWVY010000336.1 GCA_023396625.1 Pseudomonadota bacterium
ACCGACAGGCTTGCACCGTAAAAAATATTACTTTTTTAGACAGTTCCCAGCACCAATCCTTGGAGTACAGCTATAAATTAGATAGTAGTCATGGCGACTTCCTTGCCCGCACCGTGGTCATCGCCACAGGCGGTCTGTCGGTTCCAAAAATCGGGGCAAGCGATTTCGGCCATCGCGTGGCCCGCCAGTTCGGGTTGCGGGTGGTGGCGCCACGGCCGGGCCTGGTGCCGCTCACCTTCGACCCCGCGACCTGGGCGCCTTTCGCCGAATTGGCGGGCCTGTCCCTGCCCGTGGACATCGAAACCGGCACCGGCAAGGCCCGGATGCGCTTCTCCGAAGACCTGCTGTTCACCCATCGCGGCCTCTCGGGCCCCGCCGTGCTCCAGATCTCCAGCTACTGGCAGGAAGGCACTCCGATCTGCCTGAATCTCGCGCCCGGCCTGGATCTGCGCCAGGCGCTGCTGCACGCCAAGGCCCGCTCCCGCAAGCTGCTGGTGAACGAACTCGGTGCCCTGATCCCGACCCGGCTGGCCGGGACCTGGGTGGGGCAGGAGCCCGTGTGGCAGCGCCCCATCGCCGAGGTGCCCGACAAGGCGCTGGCCCAGTTGGCCGAACGGTTGACCCACTGGTGCCTCACGCCCACCGGCACCGAGGGCTGGCGCAAGGCCGAGGTGACACTGGGCGGGGTGGATACGCGCGACCTGTCGTCCCAAACGATGGAGTCCAAGCAAGCCGGCCTGTACTTCATCGGCGAGGTGGTGGACGTGACAGGCTGGCTCGGCGGCTACAACTTTCAGTGGGCATGGGCCAGCGCCTGGGCCTGCGGACAGGCTCTCGCGGCAAAATTGGGCCGGAATCTCCCGGAAAAGCTATAATTTCGCGTTTTGCCGGCAATGCCTCGTCGGCCGATACTAGTTACAGGCGGGGCACATCGCAGTTACGGCGTCCGGGCCCGATCTTCCCGGCCACCCTCTTTCTGCACATTTTGGAATCAATGACCTAATGACGACGATTCGTGTTAAAGAAAACGAGCCTTTCGACGTGGCGCTTCGCCGCTTCAAGCGCACCATCGAAAAACTGGGCCTGCTGACGGACCTGCGCGCGCGCGAGTTCTATGAAAAGCCCACCGCCGAGCGCAAGCGCAAGAAGGCCGCCGCGGTCAAGCGCAACTACAAGCGCATCCGCTCGATGCAGTTGCCCAAAAAACTGTACTGAGCCACACGGTGCCGCGCCGGGTCCAGGCACCCCGCAGGCACGCACCCAACCCGCGCCCGGGACGCCAGGCGCGGGTTTTGTTTTTTGTCCCTCCCTTTCCATCCGCCGGAGCCCCCTCATGAGCCTCAAGAACCAGATCACCGAAGACATGAAAACCGCCATGCGCGCCAAGGACGGCGAACGCCTGGGCACCATCCGACTGCTGCTCGCGGCCTGCAAGCAAAAGGAAGTGGATGAACGCGTGTCACTCGACGACGCAGCCGTCGTCGCCATCGTGGACAAGCTCATCAAACAGCGCAAGGACAGCATCGCCGCCTACACCCAGGCGGGCCGACAGGATCTCGCTGACAAGGAATCCGCCGAAATGAAGGTGCTGGCAGCCTACCTCCCAGCCCGCCTTTCAACCGATGAAATCACCGCCGAAGTGCGCGCCATCGTCGCCGCGCTCTCGTCCGAACTCGGTCGCCAGGCTGGACCGGCCGACATGGGCAAGGTCATGAGTGCGGTCAAGGCGCGCCTGGCCGGCAAGGCGGACATGAGTGTGGTATCGGGCGCCGTCAAGGCAGCACTGGCGGGCTGAACGCCGCCCCACGGGACGAACCCCGGCAGATCGCCACAGAATGGGGTGTTGACGTAATTACCGCTATTGATAATAATTCGCATTAACTTCAACATCATCCAATCACCATTCCTGGGGAACCACGATGCTGCAGACCTTGATGATTGCCTTCCGCGAGGGCCTGGAAGCCCTGCTGGTCGTCGCCCTGGCCTCCCTGTACCTGCGACGCACCGGCAGGACAGCGCTACTGGGTGCCCTGCATACAGGCGTGGGGGCTGCGCTGGCGCTATCGGCAACGCTAGGCATCATCCTGGCGCACGTTGGCGCCCTGTCCCCGGCCTGGGAAGGCAGCATGGCAGTGGTTGCTGCGGCCATGGTGATTGCCGGTACCTTACACATGCTGCGCATGGGACGCCACATGAAACAGGCGATCGACCGCCAGCTCGGCAACGCGTTTTCCGGCGAAAGCCGGCGCACCTGGTGGGCGATATTCGCCTTTGCCTTGTTCATGGTGGGGCGCGAGGGGGTCGAAACCGCCACCATGATCGCCTCCCTGGCGCTGAGCAGCAGCCTCGCCTACATGGCTCTGGGTGGATTGGCCGGATTTGCGCTCGCCGGCTTCGTCGCGTGGCTCTGGGTACGCCACGGGCATCGGGTCAGGCTGGACCGCCTCTTCAGGGCGACCGCGGTGTTCATGGCGGCCTTCGCGGTGCAGCTGCTCGTCGTGGCCTTTCACGAGTTCACTGAAGCGGGCCTGGTCCCCGGCCTAGACAACACTTGGTGGCATCTGGCCACGGAAGATCTCGCGGAAGGTCTGGCCGGCCAGGCCATCAGCATAGCCACGGTGACTCTGCCGTCCCTGTGGCTGCTGGTCACGTTCTGGCTCGACCGCCGGCAACAGCCGGGAACCCCGCTGGCAACCAGCCCCAGATCCCCGGCGCCGGCAGGCGATGCCTGACCGGCTCCGCAGACGCTGTTCAGACAGTCATAAAACCTCAGCTGCCCGCCACCTTCATCCGGTTCACGAGAATCGATCCCACAGTCTTGGCGCCGTGGTTGTAGGCGTCGGCGCCGACCGCCTCGATGCCCTGGAACATGGCCTTGAGATTGCCCGCGATGGTGATCTCGTGCACCGGGTAGGCAATGCGGCCCTTCTCCACCCAGAAGCCACTGGCGCCTCGGGAATAGTCCCCGGTCACGTAGTTCACGCCCTGCCCCATGAGTTCGATGACGAACAAGCCCGTGCCGAGTTTCTCGAGCATGGCGTCCAGATCATCGTCCGGCGCCGTCAAGCGCGAGGTCAGCGTGAGGTTGTGGGATCCCCCCGCGTTGCCCGTGGTCTTCATGCCGAGCTTTCGCGCGGAGTAGGTGGACAGAAAATAGCCCTCCACACGCCCACCGTCGACCACCTTGCGGGCCCTCACGCGCACGCCTTCCTCGTCAAACGGCGAACTGCCCTTGCCCCGCGGGACGAAGGGGTCTTCGGCGATGTCGATGTGCCCGGAAAACACCCGCTGACCCAGCGAATCCGGAAGAAAGGTGCTTTTCCGGTACAACGCGCCGCCGCTGGTGGCCTGCACGTAGGCGCCCAGCAAACCTGCGGCCAGGGGTGACTCGAACAGCACCGGACATTCCGTGGTCGGGATCTTGCGGCTGCCCAGCCGGCTGAGCGCCCGCTGCGCCGCATACCGCCCCACAGCGGCCGGGCTGGCCAGTTCGTCAGCGGAACGCATGGAGCTGTACCAGGCATCCCGCTGCATGGCCGCCCCTTTGCCGGCAATCGGCGCCACCGAGATGCTGTGGCGGGAACTGGCATACCCCCCTCGAAAACCATGGGTGTGGGCGCTGAAAAAATGACTTTGCTGCGCTGACACGCCCGCGCCTTCGCTGTTGGTGATGTGCCGGCTCGTCGTCAGTGCGGCGGCCTCGCACGCCAGCGC
>JAEWVY010000349.1 GCA_023396625.1 Pseudomonadota bacterium
GCTGGACATTGAGGAACTGACGGAGGAAAGCATCGCGCAGGCCGTGGATGCGAAGATGGCGGCGCGGCTGTCTGAGGTGCTGGGGGTGGAGGTTTCGACGGTGCTGGACGCTGAAACACTGAAAGAGGAGGTCAAGGCGGGGGCACTTGAGGCGATCCAATCCGGGCGGGCAACAAAGTTGATCAGCGCGGCGATGATTCGGGCCGTCAGGGCGGCGGCAACGTGGAAGAGGGCGGGCGTGCCAGTGGATGAGCGGCGAAAGTATTTGCAGCGCTGGTACGCGAAAAAATACCGTCGGACGCATCGGCAGGTGTGGGGATGAGGGGGATGTGAATGAACAGCAAAAGTCTGAGGGTTGAACTGTCTGAACTGTCAGGGATACCGGAATACAAGATAGAGGCGATGCTTTCGCATCTGGTGAAGGTCATTGAGGCGGAGACGGGCCGGGGTGGGACGGTTGATCTACAGCGGCTGGGGACGTTCAAGGGGCATGCCGTGCGGGCCAAGACAATGAAGAATTTGAGGGACGGCGACGGCGTAAAAACCATGAATTTGCCGGCAAGGAAGAAGTTGAAGTTTGTGCCGTATGAGTCAAAGAAATTCATCTAGAAAATGCCTTCCTGCGGTTATGGATAACGGGAGTGAAAAAAGGCCCTTCTAGGGCATCATCTGATGGATAACCTGTGGGGCAATTGCAATGAAGAGGCACCATCTGATGGATAACGGTGAAAGCTGCATCAAAAGAATGATTGTTCGCGTCAGGTCAGGGTTTGGCGTGACTTGAATTTCTTTCGGCTGGACGTTGAGCGATGGGGGAAGCAGTCACTTGAATGCGGACTGAAAAACAACGTTGTGAAAAGAACCGGAAAAACCCGTGGGAACGGGTGAAAAATTCTGTGTTTTTGCATGTCACTGCAATTGCCCCGTGAAACCGAGGGCCGACACGCTGTAGGATGGATTCGGTCAGATGTGGGGCGTAGCGGGAAGTCGAATCGCTGCGCTTGACGCATAAATTTGGCGCAGATTGTGACGGGGCGCTAAGTCGAAATCAGTTCGTTTTATTCAATGAAATATAGAGGGGGTGGTATGTCTCATTTAGTGCGGTTGTTCTTGGTGTCGGCGCTTGTGGTGCCGGGCTTCGCGGCGGCGACGCCGGGCGGCGTAGATACGTCTGGATGCCATGATTCAAAGAAAATCGGGTATCACTGCCATCCAGAGCGCGCGGGGGCCGGCGCTGGATCGTCGCGCCATGCCAGCGGAGAAACTGTCAGTGATCGGGACAGGCGCATGAAGCGGGAATGCAAGGGCCGGGCGAATGCCGGCGCTTGTGCGGGCTACGGCGGCTGAATCAGCGAAATAAAGGCGGGCGGCGCGGGCTGTCGAACGCCGGATCATTCATGGGAATTTCTCGGGCCGTGCTGGCTTGCTTGACGGCGGCAAGTTCAAGCCGGAGGGCTTCAATTGTGGATCGCATGCGAGCGATTTCAATTTCGCATGAGGCCGCGTAGCTTCGGGCTAGTGTCTCGCCATATTCGCTGTGCGCGCTGGTGACAGAGCGGCCTAGGTGGGATTCGTGCCACACGGCAATGACGGCGGCGCGTGGGGGCTCGCGCTTGCCGGTGAGCCATGCGCGAATGCTCTGTGGTGAAACGTCAAGGAATCCGGCTAGATCGTCAATCCGCGTTGCTGACGGTAGCGGTAGAGCATCGACGGCTCGCCTAAAAAAATCACTCCCTGCGAGTCTTTCAGCGAAGAACTTCATAGCACGCACCTTAGTTGTGATATAGTCCGGTCGCTTTCTTCGTTGGCTGCTATCGGTCCCGTGTATTACTTAACATAATATACATCGTATGAAGTTAAAACGATGTGGTGAATACTTGTCAAGAGCCCAGCCCGGTACCTCATCGGCTGATCGAGATCTACCACTTTCCTTTTGGCTGCCGGGCGCGGATGGCTTCCGCGATGAGGTCCGCTGCCGTGCCTCGATTCACTCCCTGGGCGAAATCGATGGCTGTCATGCCGAGGTCATTCCTTGGCATCGGGTCGGCGCCTTCTTCCAGCAGAAGGCGGACAGCTTCGTCCGATCCATAGCGGGCCGCCATCATGAGTGGCGTGGTGTTGTTCGGTGACGCCGCGTCGATATAGGCGTGATTCTCAAGCAAGAGGCGCATGACCTCGATCTGGCCACGACTGGCTGCATAGTGAAGCGGCGTCCATCCGGGCTTGTTGACATCGGCGCCACGGGCGATCAGTCGTTTCACCATGTCGATCTGCCCCTGAATGGATGCGATCATCAACGGACTTTCATCCTGCGCTGTTCGTGTCTCCACTTGGGTCGAGGGCCAGTCAATGAGAACAGCGGCCACCTTGGGTGACGGCTCCCGAACGGCGATGAACATCGCGCTCAAGCCTTTGGCGTCGGGCGTGTTCGGGTCGAACCCCCTTTGCAGCAGATTTCGAACGGTCTGCGCATCATCTTGTCGCACTGCGGCGAAAAAATCATCATATGCGCCAGCGTGGGCGCAAGCTCCTGCCAACAGGAACACCAGAGAAAAAACTCGCCGGCGAAGGTTCATCATGGGATGGCTCATGCACGCGGTTGGAAAAACAGGTGCTCGAAGTTCGCGCTCGTCAGCTGTGCGATCTCTTCCACGGTTTGCTTTCGCACTTCGGCAAGCTGCCGTGCCACCCAGGGCACATACGCCGGGGTGTTGATTTTCCCTCGGTACGGGACGGGTGCCAGATAAGGACTGTCGGTCTCGATGAGCAGCCGGTCGGCGGGAACGAAGGCCGCGATGTCGCGCAGATGCTGGGCATTCTTGAACGTCAGGATTCCGGAAAAAGAAATGTAATACCCCAAATCAAGCGCTGCACGGGCAACTTCCCGTGTTTCGGTAAAACAATGAAATACGCCACCGGCCGCCCCGACGTTCCCGGTTTCGCCCTCCTCCCGCAGAATTGCCAGGGTGTCGGCGGAAGCGCTTCGGGTATGAATCACCAGCGGCAGGGTTGCCTGGCGTGCCGCGCGGATGTGGGTCCGGAACCGGGCACGTTGCCACTCGAGATCGGCGATGGATCGCCCCCCCTTGCGAGACTCCATCTGGTAGTAGTCCAGCCCGGTTTCACCGATCGCGAGGACCTTGGGCAAGCGGGCCAGAGTCACCAGCTGTTCCACCGAGGGTTCGGTGACGCCTTCGTTGTCGGGATGCACACCAACCGTCGCCCAGAAGTTGTCATGCGCCAGTGCCAAGGCCTGCACTTCGGGAAATTCTTCCATCGTGGTGCAGATGCACAGGGCTCGACTGACGCCTGCGTCACGCATCGCCACGCGAATTTCCGGCAGCTGTGCCTTCAGTTCAGGGAAACTCAGATGGCAATGCGAATCTGTAAACATCGGTTCAGGCGGTGCAGCCGGTGATCGGTGCGTGAGTTAATTGGGCGCGGCCCCCTCCCCCGGGGTCCAGAGGGCTGCGCAGGCCCGGCCCGCGGCGGGTGCAGGCCAGGGCTCAGATGGTTTGCGTCGGCCGATCCGAGGCAAGGTGTGAGCCGAGGATCTCTTCGATTTTGAGCTTCAACTGACGCGATTTGTCATCTGAGGGAAAACGCACCCCGACCCCTTGTGTCCGGTTGCCCGTGGCGCGCGCGGGGGTGATCCACGCGACTTTGCCTGCCACAGGATATCGCTGGGGCTCATCGGGCAATGTCATGAGCAGATACACGTCGTCGCCCAGCCGGTAGTCCCGGTTTGTTGGAATGAAAATGCCCCCGTCGATAAACAAGGGAATGTAGGCGGCATACAGTGCCGCCCTTTCCTTGATGGCCAGCTGGATGACACTGGGACGATGGGTGGAAGGTTGCGGAGTGCTCATGGGTCGGGGCGGAATGAGTGCACAGTTTAGGGCAAACGGAGCACGCTGTGGGCCTGCGCGACGAGCGCTTCGAGCGCCAGACCGGGGTTGAAGGGATGCTCCGCTGTCCGGGCGGCCTGGCTCAGAGACCGGGACCATGCCGTCAAGGCGGTGAGGGAGGGACCCGGCCCTGACGGGAGTTCGTCGGGCGCAAAAAAGCGGGGCTCGGCGCCGCAGGCACGTGCCAGCAGGTCATGGCAGAGTTTCTGCAAGGCGTCGATGGACTGCGCCAGCGTGAAGCTGGCGAGTGCCGCAGTGTCGCCGCGGCCCACGGCGCGCGGCAACGCAGCCCAGGCGAGGGCATCGTGCCCGGCCCGCGCGAAAGCAAGGGCCGCTTCGGGCCGGCCGCCAGCCGCACGCAACTGACCCTTCGCCTGCTTGCCATCCAGGCCTTGCGCCTGCAGCCAGGCCAGTGCCGCCTCTTCCGCGGGCCACATCATGGTGTGGGGAAGGCAGCGGCTGCGAAGGGTCGGGAGAAGCTGATGCGCGGCCTCGCTCGCCAGCACGAATTTCACGTCCCCTGGCGGCTCTTCCAATGTTTTGAGCAGGGCATTTGCGGCGACGTGGTTCATGCGTTCAGCCGGATAGACCAGCACCACCTTGCCGCGCCCCCGCGCACTCGTGCGCTGTGCAAATTCAATGGTTTCGCGCAGAGCGTCCACGCGGATCTCCCGGCTGGGTTTGCGCTTTTTCTCATCGATTTCGGCCTGGGCCTTTTCAGCCAGTGGCCAGTGGCGCGCCAGCATCTCCGTCTCCGGCATCAGCACGGCCAGATCGGCGTGCGTGCGCACGGCAATCGCGTGACAGCTGCCGCAGTGGCCACATGCGCGTTCAGGCCCCGGTTGTTCACACAGCCAGGCGCATGCCAGTGCCAGGGCCAAATCGTATTGGCCCAGCCCCGACGGGCCTTGCAGCAGCCAGGCGTGACCACGCTGGGTTTGCAGTCGACGCACCTGGGAGGCGATCCAGGGGGCGAGTGGCGTCTCGTGCGCGGCGTTCATCCCGCCTCCTTGGTCACGATCGCGCGGACACGCGTCCAGACGGTATTCCAGACCGTCTCGCGGCTCTGCGTGGCGTCCACGCGGACGAAACGACCAGGGGCTTCCTCCATGCGTCGCGCGTAGCCCGCGCGCACCTGGTCGAAAAATGCCACCGGCTGGGCTTCGAAGCGGTCTGGCACCCGGACCCCTGCCAGCCGTGCGGCAGCTGTTTCCGCGGGCAAATCAAACCACAAGGTGAGATCGGGCTGCCGGATCACGGGGGCCGCCTCCGCCGGTACGGTCTGAACCCATTGCTCCAGTGTGGACAAAATGGCGTGGTCGAAGCCACGTCCACTGCCTTGATAGGCGAAAGTGGCGTCGGTAAAGCGGTCGCACAGCACCACCTCGCCTCGCGCCAAGGCGGGTTCGATGACCTGCCGCAGGTGGTCGCGCCGCGCAGCAAAAAGAAGCAGGACCTCGGTCAGTGGGTCCATGGGCTCGTTCAGAACCAGGGATCGCAGGGCTTCGGCCAGGGGCGTGCCTCCCGGCTCGCGGGTCAGCGTGACCTGGTGGCCCAGGGAGCGAAGTTGCGTGGCCAGGGGCTCGATGTGGGTGGATTTGCCGGCGCCGTCGATGCCCTCGAAGCTGAGGAACAGGCCTCGCCGGCGCGCGGGGGGGGGATTACTGGTCATGGCTGCCCACGTTGAAATGTATTGACGGCACGGTTGTGCTCTTCGAGCGTGTGGCTGAAATGGCTGCTGCCGTCGCCGCGGGCCACGAAATACAGGGCGTCGGTCCGCGCGGGCTGCGTCGCGGCGATCAGCGCGGCCTTCCCGGGCATGGCGATGGGCGTGGGAGGCAAGCCAGGCCGGGTATAGGTATTCCATGGCGTGTCGGTCTGCAGGTCGCGGCGGCGTAGATTGCCGTCAAAGGCGGGCCCCAGCCCGTAAATCACGGACGGATCGGTCTGAAGGAGCATGCCACGGCGCAGGCGGTTGACAAACACCCCCGCGATCAGGGCCCGGTCGGCGCCTTGCCCGGTCTCTTTTTCCACGATGCTGGCGAGGACGAGAGCCTCTTCCGGGGTGTTCAGCGGCAGATCGGCCGCGCGCTGAGCCCAGGCCGCGGCAAGGTGCCGGTCCATGGCGCGTTGGGCGCGTGCAAGGACAGCGAGATCGCTGGAGCCCTTGGCATAGGTGTAGGTGTCGGGGAAAAAACGCCCTTCCGGCGGCACGCCAGCGCGCCCCAGCGCCTGCATCAACGCCTCATCGCTCATGGCCTGGCTGTCGGGGCGCAACTGCTGGGCCTTGGCCAATGCCGCGCGCAGCTGGCGCCAGTTCCAGCCCTCGACCAGGGTGATGCTGCGCAGGGCCTCCTCTCCACGCACCAGCTTGCTCAGCAGGCTGCGTGGCGTCACACCCGACGACAATTCATAGCTGCCGGCGCGGATCTGGCGCGCCTGCCCTGACAGCCGGAACCACCAGAACAGCAGCGTGGGCTCGACATGCACCCCCGCTTCGCTGACCGCCTGGGCGACGGCCCGGGGTGAGGTCCCCGGCTCGATGGACAGGTCCGCCGGCGTCGTCGTCAATTGCAGCGGCCGGTCGAGCCACCAGATCCCGGCTCCGACCGCCAGGCCGACGATCAATATCACCACGCTCAAGATTCGACGCACAAGCCCGCCACCCTTCACATCTAGGAATGGGCATGATAATTCAGCCCATGATGAGTCATGCTCCCGAATCCCTGCTCGACGGCGTTGCCGCTTTGCCCTACCTGGGCA
>JAEWVY010000318.1 GCA_023396625.1 Pseudomonadota bacterium
CGCTCCAGGCTGCGCACCACGGCACCGAGGACCAGGGGCGCGAACAGGGGGGAGAGCTTGAGCACCTGTGCGCCACCGAGCGTCAGCATCACCGCCCCGATCACCAGCGCCAGCTGGTACTGCGGCGCGGCCTTGATTTTCCTGGCGGCGAAGTGCAGGCCCCAGCCGATGGCCAGGCCGAGGGCGGCCGAGCCGAGCAGCCGGTAGGCGGGGGCGCCCAGGGTCACCGCCAGTGGCGCCTCCACCCGGGTGTAAAGCGCCGGGAGCACGGCGGTGAAGGCGATGTAGGCGATCACATTGTTCAGCGCCACCAGCGCCTTGGCGCGGTCGCTGACCGGGCCGCGGGCACCGAGCTCGTGGGCCACGTGGATCAGCACCGCGGGCGAGGAGGAGATGGCGATCGTCGCGATCACCGCGGCGGCGAGTCCGTCGACCCCGAACCAGCCCAGTCCGGCGTAGACGGCGGCAAAGGTGGCCAGGCTTTCGACCAGGGAGATCAGCAGCAGCGAGCGGTCGCGCGCGAGGGCCTTGACGTCGAGCGACAGGCCCAGGCGGTACAGGATCAGCGCCAGCGACACGTCGATGACCACCCGGATCTGGGCGATGCCTTCCGGACCGATCAGGCTCAGCACATTCGGCCCGGCGACGAAACCGACCGCCATGAAGCCGGTGATGCTGGGCAGCCAGGACCAGCGGTGGGCAAAGTAGCCGCCGAGCGCGCCGCAGAAAAGCAGCACCCCGAAGAAGAACAGGGTGTTCGTGGCCAGTGGCCAGTCGGGCAGGAAATTCATGGGCCTGACCCTCAAGGCAGGTTGGGTGGGCCCGACAGACCGGTCGCGTCGAGAACGAACCTGGGGACCGGCACGTCGAAAGGCGCGCCTGCCTCATCGACAAAATGGTAGGTGCCTTCCATGGTCCCCGTCGGGGTGTGCAGGCGGCAGCCACTGGTGTACTCGAAGGCTTCGCCGGGCTTGAGCAGCGGCTGGTGACCCACGACGCCCAGGCCACGCACCTCCTCATGCTGGCCATCGCTGTCGATGATGAGCCAGTGGCGGGAAATCAACTGCGCGGGCCGGTCCCCCGCGTTGGCGATGGTGATGGTGTAGGCGAAGCCATACACCTCGTCCAATGGTGAGGAGGCCTCGGGCAGGTATTGCGGACGCACGCGCACGTCGATCTCGGGGGGGCTCATGCGCCGATCTTACGTGCACCCCGCCGCACCGGGTGCGACCTCCCTGGTGAGGAGGATTCAGGGCTTGATGTAGGCGAAATGATCGCGGGTCTGCAGCTGGCCGATGCGCACCACGCCGGACGGGGTGAACTCCGCGTCCAGGTTGAACTGGTCCTTTTTCAGGTTGCGGTTTTTGAGCGTGATCTCGCAGACTTCGAAGCGCACGCCCCGCGCCTTGAGTGCGCTGACCAGGGCACCGTACTCGATGTTGGGGTTTTTCTTGTCCTTGGCGCCTTCGAGAAGGAAATCCACACCGTCCGCGTGGGCGACCACGGTGATCCGGGTGTCGGGCGCGACGTCGAGGTGGTTGCGGATGTTGCGCAGGCCTCTGATCGCCTGCGCCTCGGCATTGTCGAAGTGGTAGACCACCTTGTCCTGTGCCAGTGCCGCGCCGCAAAGCAGCAGGGCGCCCAGCAAGGCGGAGAGATACTGGAACAAGCGGCGCATGAAGGTCTCCTGTGAGGGTTGGAGCTGGAGAGCGTACTCCGAAATAACTCCCGGGTGTATGGGGGAAACCTGCACGGCCTCAGGATCGCGGGGCGAAATGCATGGCCATGGCCGCCGCTGGCGCCATGGAAGACGCAGATCGCCTGCTCGGGCGGACTTTGCCCTGCGCCGTCATTGGGGCTCGATGCCCAGTTCACGGATCCGCCTGGTGATGACGTCGAATTCCGCCTTGTAGCTGGCCGTGGCCTGCTCGGGGGTGGTGACCATCATTTCAAAACCACGGTCCACGAGTTGGGCCTTGATGTCGGGGGCGTTGGCGATGGCCCGGATTTCTTCGCCCAGCTGCTGGACCACGGCGGGCGGTGTTTTGGCGGGAACCAGGAAGGCCATCCAGACGTTGGTCTCGTACAGCGGATCCTTGAAGCCGAGTTCGCGCAGTGTCGGCACGCCGGGCAGCGCGGTGCTGCGCGCGTGGCCCATCGTGGCCAGGGGCGTGATCTTCCCCGCCACCACGTGCTGCCTGGCGGTGGCCACGCTCGACAGGCCGATGGTGACGTTGTGGCCCAGCAGATCGTTGACCACCGGGCCTTCGCCGCGCTGCGGCACATGCACCATCTGTGCCTTCAGCTCCCGGTTGAGCGATTCACCCGCGAGATGGCCCAGACCGCCGATGCCCCAGGAGGCATAACTGAACCTCGCCGTCGGCTTGGCCGCCAGACGGAACTCGTCGAAGCTTTTCACCCCGGCGGCGTTGTTCGCGGAAATCAGGGCCGGACTGCGCACGACCTGACCGACGAAGACCAGGTCCTTTTGCGGGTTGTAGGGCAGGGTCTTGAACAGTGCCGTGTTGTTGATGAGCGGGTCGTTGATGGTGAAGAGCAGGGTATGTCCGTCGGCCTCGGCTCTGGCGACGTCGCTCACGCCAATGGCGCCCGCCGCGCCCGATTTGTTGTCGATGAGGACGCTTTGGCCCAGGGCCTTAGACAGGCGCTCGCCGATGAGCCGCGCGACGAAGTCGGTGGCGCCGCCCGCCGGGTAGGGGACGACGATGCGGATGGACTTGGTGGGGTAGCCCGGGGCGGTTGCCGAAGCGCTGGGGGTCACCAGCATGCAAACGGCGATCGCCTGGCACAGCCGAAGGATGGAATCTCTAAGCATGACGGGTCTCCTCGTCGTGATGTGAATCGTGAACGAACGTTGGTGGCACCGGATGTCACGCCGGTGCCGGGGTGAAGGGGGGCTCAGGCTTGCACAGGCGAGCGCTCCGCCCGGATCCGGGCGTCCAGTGCGCGGCGGAACTGGATCAGCGCCGAATCCATGGCCAGCGGCAGCATGGGGGCCTCGGGGTGAAGTTCAATGTTCCGGTGCTGCGCGGTGATCATGTCGCGGTCTTCGTTGAAGGCGGTGTAGAGCCCCTGCAGGATGATGTCGGCGACGGTCTCATCCCCCTCGCCGGCGCGGTGCGCCTGCTGGAAGAAATAG
>JAEWVY010000406.1 GCA_023396625.1 Pseudomonadota bacterium
GGATGTGGCCGACCACTACATCCGGCTGTTCACGGCCATCGGCAGCCCCGATTTCCAGGTGCCCGAAGCCGAGCTGCGCGAACGCATCCTGGCCGGCATCGCGCGCAGCTACCGGCCCGTCGGCACCATGCGCCAGCTGCTCGCCGTGGTGGCGGACGACCGGCGCGCGGAGGAACTGCACCGCATCGCCTGCCCCACGCTGGTGATTCATGGCCGGGCGGACCCGCTGGTGCCCTACGCCTGCGGGGAAGACACGGCGCGCCGCATTCCTGGGGCCCGGCTGGTCGGCATCGACGGCATGGGCCACGATCTCCCGCCCGGGGTCGTGGCCCAACTGCTGGCGCCGCTGATCACCCATCTGAACGAGGCCGCCCACCGATGAGCCCGCAGGACCAGGAAGCCGCCCGCAGGGGACGGGACAACCCACCGGAGCTGTCCCAGCTCGGCAAGCCGTCGGCCTATGTCGACCAGTACGACGCGTCCCTGCTCTACCCGATCCCGCGCGCGCCCAAGCGTGCCGAGATTGGCGTCACCGGCACGCTGCCTTTCGGCGGCGCGGATCTGTGGACGGCCTACGAACTGTCCTGGCTCAACCCGCGCGGCAAGCCGCAGGTGGCGCTGGCGCACATCACGGTGCCGGCGCAGAGCACGCACATCGTCGAGAGCAAATCCTTCAAGCTCTATCTCAACAGCTTCAACCAGACCGTGTTCGCCGACGCCGAGGCCGTGCGCGCACGCCTGCGAGACGACATCGGCGCCGCCGTGTGGCAGGGTGGACCGGTGCAGGCCGGCGTGGGATTGAAGCTGCTGCCGCCGGAGCAGTTCGACCGCGAGCCCATCCACGAACTCGATGGCCTGAGCCTGGACCGGCTCGACGTGGAATGCACGCGCTACGAACCCTCGCCCGAACTGCTCACCGCCGCCTTCGGCGAGCAGCCGGTGCAGGAGACCTTGGTCAGCAACCTGCTCAAGAGCAACTGCCTGGTGACTGGCCAGCCCGACTGGGGCAGCGTGCAGATCAGCTACAGCGGCCCGCAGATCGACCAGGCGGGCCTGTTGCAGTACCTCGTGAGCTTCCGCAAGCACAACGAATTCCACGAGCAGTGCGTGGAGCGCATCTTCATGGATCTGTGGACGCGCTGCCGGCCGGCCCGGCTGACGGTCTATGCCCGTTACACGCGCCGCGGCGGTCTGGACATCAACCCCTGGCGCAGCAGCCACCCCGGCGCGTTGCCCGCCAATGTACGCACCGCGCGGCAGTAGTTTTGATGCTATTAAAAAAATAGCTGTAAATGACCACTACATGCTGGGAAAAGCACGAAATCATTGGAAAATCCCCGCATCCCGGCTTGCGCGCGTCACACCCCTTGTGACCCTTTGCCGCTGGATGCATGGCGCAAGCTTCCAGAAAATGACTTGTACTCAACTGGCCCACGGCGCCTCGGGGTCGCTGGCTAGCCCCCTTGTGGTGGCCCGGCGAGCCTGCTAGGCTGGAACCGGCGGGGCCGTGTTGGCGGGCCCGTCGCATGGCCTTTCTTCAACACCTCCGGAAAGCGAGCCGTCCATGAGTGCCTCCACCCTGTCGACCTATCACATCCCCGAAGGCACCTGCATCGCGCAGGCGCAGCCGCCATCGGGGCAACCGGTGACGCTGGCGTCTCCGGCGCGTGCCGTCATGACCGACCTCACCCACGTGCGCGCGGCCACCATTGCGCCCGACATGGCGCTGGCGCAGGCGCGCCAGACCATGATTCACCAGGGCGTGCGGCTGTTGTTCGTGATCAGCGAGATGCCGTGCGTGGACGGGCTCATCACCTCCACCGACCTCGAAGGCGAGCGGCCGATGCAGATCATCAACCAGCGCGGCGTGAAGTACGACGACCTGATGGTGGCCGACGTCATGTCGCCACTGGCGGCGCTGGACGCGCTCGACCTCGAAGACCTGGCACACGCCGATGTGGCCAAGGTGGTGGCCACGTTCAAGCGGGTCGGCCGGCGCCACCTGGTCGTGGTGCAGAAGGCCGGCAGCGGCCACGGGCCGCGGGTGCGTGGGGTGATTTCGGTGGCGCAGGTCGAGCGCCAGCTCGGGCGTTCCATCGACATGGTGGAAACGGCCGGCAATTTCGCCGAAATCCGCTCCCTGCTGGCGGCCTGACATCCACCTTCCAGACGTCCGGTGTGCGAGGCGGCCGGGCCGCCCTCAACTGGACTCGGTGAAACCGCGCAGCGGCGCCAAAGCGGGGAAGTCGGGGGCGCGCTTGTTCTGCATCGCGCCGATGGCCTCGCGCACATTGGCGTTGCTCCACACGCCGCTTTGCAGCCAGCCCATCTGCCGCAGGCTGTCGTCCACGCCATGGTCGCGGGCGTAGTTGAGCGCCTGCTTGCTGCCCCAGACGGCGACCGGCGGCTTGCTCGCGATTTCCCGGGCGCACCGCAGCGCGCCGGCGACCAGGGCCTCATGGCTGTCGAACAGTTCGGTCACCAGGCCGAGGGTGAAGGCTTTCTCGGCGCCCAGGCGGCGGCCGGTGTAGGCCAATTCCCTGACCAGGCCCATGGGCAGCAGTTTGGGCAGGCGCTGCAAGGTGCCCATGTCGGCCACCATGCCGATGTTGATTTCCTGCACGCAAAAGAAGGCGTCGCGCGTGGCGTAGCGGATGCACGCGGCCGTGACCATGTCCACCGCGCCGCCGATGCAGCCGCCGTGGATGGCCGCGATCACCGGAATGCGCAGCGTCTCGAGCCGGGTGAAGGTGGATTGCATGCCGGTCAGCAGGTCGAAGATGGCGGCGCGGCCCTCGGCGGACTGGTCGTCCAGGGCGGTGGTGCCGAACGTCTCCAGCGCCATGCCGGCCGAGAAATGCTTGCCGGTGCTGGAGATCACCAGCGCCCGCGCGTCGGGGCTTCGGTGGAGCCGGGACAACACCGCATCCAGCTCGCGCCAGAACCCGGGGTGCATGGTGTTCATCGCCTCCGGGCGGCAGAGCACCAGATGCGCGACGTGGTCGGTGACGGTGAGGGTGAAGCAGTCGAGGGGCGCGTCAGGTGTAGTCATTGGCAAACTGTAAGCCAGTTTTTTGCCCGAGTCAGTCGCTTGGTGGCGGGGTGGTGCGAGAAATTTCGTATCCAAACCAATCAGGTCGAGGATGCATGGAATATGGCGTGCTTTCATCGCCGAGGCAGCCATCCTCGGGCTTTGTCGGGTGATGGTTAACCTATCAGGCGCGTCCTGCGTTGCTGAATGAAGGAGCCGTCGCTCGATCAGCGACGGTTCCGGGCTGCAAGTCCGGCCAATGCGGCAGCGCTGATACTTCTTGTGCGAGCACTGACATTTGAGCGGCGTCCCGCGACGGAGCGGCGTGGCAGAGCCTCACCCACACAGCGCCTTGATATCCTCGGGCACCGCAATGGAGCGAATGCGTTCTGGGTCGTGAGGATCGCGCTCGACGAAGGCGCGCACCTCGGTGCCTTCGCACAGGACGTCGTGTCCGCGGCGCGCTATGTGGCGGTGGCGGAAGGTTTTTGCCGCCCAAGAATCGATCGTAGTGTGCACCTCAATCGTCTGGCCGTAGCTCGCGGGTTTGAAGAAGCGCGTGTGGATCTCGAGTACTGGCGTGCCGATGATGCCACGCGTACGCGCAAGCTCGCGCCACGGGGGCACGCCGCAGGCGGCGAAATAACTAAGGGAAGCGTGATCCATCCAGCGACTGAAGTTGGGAAAAAAAACGATGCCCGCTGGGTCGCAGTCGCCGAAATGCACGTTGAAGCGCTGTATGTGTACCTTGCTCATCTTCGCTCCATCAAATGAGCCGCGACTGGCCGTGCCAATAGCGTTCGCGGATGGCCTTGCGCAGCACCTTGCCCGCGGCGCTGCGCGGCAACTCGTCCCAGAACTCAATGCTCTTGGGCGCTTTGATGCTGCCCAGGCGTTGTTTGGAGTAGTCGATGAGATCAGCCTCGGCGACGTGTTGATGAGGCTTGAGCTCGATGACGGCCTTTACCGCCTCGCCCCATTTTTCGTCGGGCACGCCGATCACGGCGCAGTCCTGAACTGCGGGATGCGTCCACAACACTTGTTCGACTTCGGATGGATAGACATTGAAGCCGCCGCTGATGATCATGTCCTTCTTGCGGTCGACGATAAAGAGGTAGCCGGTGTCGTCGAAGTAGCCAATGTCTCCGGTGTGGTGCCAGCCGTGGTGCGAGACTTCGGCGGTGGCTGCTTCGTTGCGGTAGTAGCCGGTCATCACCAGATTGGAGCGCACGACGATCTCGCCCGCCTGGCCCGCCGGCAGCAACGTGCCATCGTCGGCCATGATGGCCACGCGTGTATGCAGGCTGGGTCGTCCGCAACTGGCGATGCGACGCTCGACGATGCGCCCGTCCTGCACCAACTCCCAAGGCGGAAGATAGGTGCAGGTCGCCGGCGCTTCAACCTGCCCATACATCGATGTCATCACCGGGCCAAACACGTCAACGGCCTCGCGCAGTCGCTGCGCCGACATTGGAGCGGAGGTGTAGTAGAAGTAGGCAAGCGAGGTGTAATTTCCTTCGCGAACGCGCGGATGCGCGAGCAGCGTGTAGATCGCAGTGGGAGGCAGGAACATCGTCGTCACGCGGTGACGCGGGATTGCGGAGATCACCGCCTCGGCGTCGAAGCCAGGAAGGATGACATTGGTCGCGCCCGCAGCCATCAGCACGATGGCGAAGGTGCCGGCGGCGTGCGTCATCGGAGCGACGACCAAGTGCACGTGCGGCTGGCGTAGCGGAAAGCACGTGTGAAAGTTGCCGATGTAGGTCTGCCACGTGAGGTTGGACCACATCACGCCCTTGGGTCGCCCGGTCGTGCCGCCGGTGCTAGAGATCGTGGCCAGCGCTTCGCGACCGCAACCGCGCTCGGGCGCGAGGCCAGCGCGCTCGCCGACCCAGGCGGCGAGGCTCGGCGCGTCCGGTGCCTCGCCGTTGATGCAGATCCAGAGACGAATCTTTGGGCACCGAGCGCGCAGGTATGCCACTTGGTTGGCACACGAGCTGTGGAAGAACAGCACGGTGACGTCGAGGTCGTCGAGAATGATGGCGTTTTCGATCTCCGCGTTGCGCATGTTGATCGGCACCCACACTCCCTCGGCGCGAAAGATGCCGAGAACACACTCGAATGCCGTCGCGCAGTTCGGGCTCAACACTGCGGCCTTTTCCTGCGGGGCGAACGCGGCGTCGATGAGCGTCAGGGCGATGAGGTGGCTGCTGGTGCGCACCTCGCGGAAGGTGCGCGTGAGCGCGCCTTCGATGAGGCAGGGACGGTCAGGGTCGATGTCGGCCCCACGGTCAAAATAGTCGATCACACGCATGTTGCACTCTCCGTTCAAGGTTGGGCCACATCAAGAATGGTGATGCAGGTCACCGCCTCCTCGACCCCAAGGATGCCGCCGCCGTTTTGAGCCAACGCGACGCGCGCGCCGGCCACTTGGCGTGGCCCGGCGTTGCCGCGCAGTTGAGTGACGAGTTCGTGAATCTGCGCGAGCCCGGTAGCGCCCAATGGGTGTCCTTTGGACACGAGCCCGCCCGACGGGTTGACCGGGATGCGGCCGCCCAGGCTGGTGGCACCCGATGCGGCGAACGGCCCGCCTTCGCCGATTGGGCAGAGCCCGAGCGCCTCGGTCTCAACGATTTCGCCGAACGCGCTGGCGTCGTGTACCTCGGCCACGGACAGGTCTGCCGGGCCGAGCCCCGCGATACCGTAGGCCTCGAGCGCAGCCAGGCGCACCAGGTGCTGCGCGTAGTCGCCCGGGTCGCGGTCGCTGCCGCTGCGCAGCACCGAAGCCCGCAGTCGCACCGGCCGGGCGACCCCCAGACGCCGCGCGCCGCGCGCCGAGCAGACGATTGTGGCGGCTGCGCCATCGCTGATCGGCGCGCACATGGGCACTGTCAGCGGCCAGGCTACGCCGCGCGCCGCGAGAACGTCATCGACGCTCATCGGTGTGCGGTATTGCGACAGCGGGTTATGCACCGAATGGCGGTGGTTTTTCGATGCCACCTGCGCGAGCTGAAGCTGCGTGGTGCCGAACTGGCGCATATGCAAGCGGCACCATCCGGCATAGCAGTCCAGTAGCACATTCTTGGGCACGGACTCGGTCGGCGGTTCAGGTGCAGGGGCTAGCCGGTCGGCATAGCGCTGCAGGAATCCGTGCGCTTCGCGTTCATCCAGCGGTTGGCCGAACAGCGCGAAGCGCGCTGAGCGATCCTCGCTGAAGAGTTTTTCGACGCCTACCGCCAGCGCCACGTCGGCCTGGCCTGTGCGTATCAGTGTCGCCGCCAGATGCAGCGCCGTGCTCGAGCTTGCGCAGGCGTTCTCGACGTTGACGATGGGCAAGCCCTGGAAGCCGAGCGGTCGCAGTGCGAACTGCCCGCGCACCACATGCTGGTTGGCGATCGCGCCCTGCGCGACGGTGCCGTAGTACGCGGCCTGCACGTCGGTGGCCTGCATGCGCGCGTCGGCCAAGGCCGTGCGCACGGCGGCCTGCGCGAGTTCGATGTGGCTTGAGCCCAGATGGCGGCCAAACGGCGTCATGCCGACGCCGGCGATGTAGACCTCACTCATCGTTTTCTCTTTGCAATTGCTTGAAATGGGATGCGCTCAGCGCACGAGCCACAGCGCGAGGCCGGGAATGAATACCAGGAGCGCGATGCGCACGAAGTCTGCGGCGAGGAACGGCAGCACGCCCTTGGCGGTTTCGATGTAGGGCACATCGCGCGCGATCCGATTGATGATGAAAAGGTTCATGCCCAGCGGTGGGTGCACGAGGCCGATCTCGACGACCATCAGCACCAGAATGCCGAACCACACCGACTTGTCGGATGTCGATAGGCCGAAGTAGTCGAGTCCCATGATCATCGGGTAGAAGATCGGCACGGTGAGCAGGATCATCGCCAGCGAATCCATCACGCAGCCCAGCAGCACGTAGATCAGCAACACGGTGAACAGCACCGGCAGCGCCGGCAGGCCACTGCCCTTCACCCACGAGGCAAGTTCGTTGGGCATCTGGGTGATCGCCAGCGCCGTGTTGAGCAGGTCGGCGCCGAGCAGCACGAGCATGATCATTCCCGCACCTTCGGCCGCGCCCTTGATGCACTCGACGAACGTCGCCCAGCGCATGCCCGCGACCAGGGCCAGCACGCCGCATGCGGCTGCGCCGATCGATGCCGCCTCGGTTGGGTTGGCCCAGCCGCCGTAGATGCCGACGATGACGACGAGAAACACCAGCGCCACCGGTGTCACCGCAGCGATCGACGCGAGCCGCTCGCCGATCGCTGCGCGTTTGGCGAGCTCGGTACCCGCCTCGACACCGACGAGAATGCGGATAACGACCAGATAGCTGAGCACCGCAACGAGGCCGGGTACGACGGCGGCGACGAACAGCTTGCCAATCGATTCCTGCGTCAGCACGGCATAGATCACGAGCGGCACCGAGGGCGGGATGAGGATGCCCAGCGTGCCCGCGGCCGCCAGCGTACCGGTGGCCAGGCGCCCCGAATAGCCGTGGCGGCGCAGTTCGGGAACCGCAACATGGCCCATGGTCGCCGCGGTCGCCAGAGACGAACCACAGATCGCGCCGAAGCCTGCGCAGGCGCCGACGGCGGCCATCGCCAGACCGCCGCGGCGATGACCGACGAGGGCCGCGGCGCACCGGAACAGCGCCTTCGATAGCCCGCCGTGGGTGGCGAACTGGCCCATGAGGATGAACAGCGGCACCACGGCGAGGTCGTAGTTCGACAGGCGCGCGTAGGCGAGATTGTTCAGTGTGAACAACAGCGCGCGTGGGTCGCCGCCGTTCATGACTAAATACGTCGCCGCGCCGGCCAGCGCCATTGCCACGCCGACGTGCATGCGTAGCATGAGTAGCAGCAGCAGCCCGGCGAAGGCCCATAGTCCGATGGCGATGCCGTTCATCGGGATGCTCCGCAAACGTTGGCGCACGCCTGTGCCGTGCGACACAGCGCCGCCACGGCGAGCAGTGCGAGACCCGGCACCATTAAGCTCATCGACACCCAGGTGGGAACGGACAGCAATGCGCTCACTTCACCGGCCTGCTGAACCGATAGACATTGCAGTCCTGCGCGCCACGCGAGCAGCGCTGCAAAGACCGCCAGAGCTGCATGCGCCGGCGCGTCGAGCGCCGAGCGGGCTCGTGGCGGCAGCCACTCGGTCAACACATCGACCTTGATGTGCCGGTCGGCGATCTCGCAGTAAGGCAGCAGCGCCGAAGCGCCAATCGCGCTGCCCATCTGCATCAACTCGATGTCGCCCTGGATCGGCGCGTTGAACAGTTTGCGCCCGACGATCGAGACCAGCGACATGGCGATCAGGGCCACGAAGACGAGTCCGCCGGCGAGTGCGTAACCCGTGCACAAGCGGCGCACGAATGTGAGGACGGCACCGTCGAACCTGACGGCATCAGCATATACAGGCGCCTGGCCCCGGACAGCCGGTTGCATCGCGCGTACCCTACTTCACGGTGTACTTGGCACCGATGGAGTGCGACGCTGCGGCCAGCCCAGCCGCGTCGGGCAGGCGTGCCGCGGCGTCGCGGACCCATTCCTGTTCGACCGCCTGCGCCGCCTTCCGCATGGCCGCGTAGTCGGGTGGGTCGATGGCGAGAATCTTGTTACCAAGGTCCTTCACGCGCTTGCGCTCGGCCTGCGCCGAGCGGTCGAACGCGCTGCCGAATGCGTCGCTAAGTGCGGCACCGCTGTGGCGATCGATCACCGCCTTCAGGTCGGCGCTGAGCGACTCATATTTCTGACGATTCATCAGTACCACCAGCGCCACGGCCGATAGGGCCGGCTCTCCTGCGGGCGGTTCGACGTGATAGCGCGTGACTTCGTCAAGCTTGGTTGCGGCGAGCAGGTCCCAGGGGCCCAGTGCTCCGTCGACGACGCCCTTCGACACCGCCTCGGTCACCTGCGCCGCTGGCATCGCCACAGGCGTGCCTCCGAGCGCCGTAACCAGCTTGGCTACGACGCGTGAAGGCGTGCGCAACTTGACGCCGCGGAAGCTGTCCAGCGTCAACAGAGGGCGTGCGCTGGTGTTGATAATCTGGCCGCTGCCGCTGTGCACGGCCAGCACCTTGTACGCCTCGAACTCCTTCTTTGCGTGATGCTCGTAGTAGTCCCGCATGGCGCGGCTGCCAGCTAGGCCCTCGCCGGGCATCATGAACGGCAGTTCCAGCATTTCGATGGCCGGAAAGCGGCCGGGTGAATAGCTCGGCGCCGTCCACGCCACATCGGCGACGCCGTCGCGTACCTGGTCGACGAGCTGCGCCGGTGTACCGCCGAGCTGCAGCGCCGGATAGATCTGGCACTTCAGGCGGCCACCGGAGTCCTTATCCAAATTCTTGCACCATGGTTCGAGCACGTCCGTTTGTCCGATGGAGTTGGGCGACAGGAAATGCGACACCCTCAAGGTCACGGTTTGACCCCATGCGGTTGTCGCCATAGCCGCGCTCATCAGCCCCGCCAGGGCGTAGCGTTTGTACATCGTCGTCTCCTTTACTCATTCTTGAATCGGTGGCGCACCGCGCTGCCTCCAGATTCAGGTACACTTTAACATCTTGGTCAAACGTTCGGCTCGGTTATTTATGACGCTCTGCAACATGTATGTCGCGCACGCTGGCTGCGATCAAGGGTGCGCGCAGTGAACAAACCCCCACGCATGACGCGCGCGCGCGTAGCGCCAGCTGCGGAGGCCGCCATCTTGCGTCTGGCCTATGAACAGCCGCTGCTCGGGCAGGACCGCGTGGCGCGCGAGTTGCGTGCGCAGCGCATCCAGGTATCCGCTTCGGGAGTGCGCTATGTCTGGCAGCGGCATGGCCTCGAGACATTGGAAAAGCGCGCGAGCCACATCGAGGCGCGGCAGCGCACCGACAGCGAGGCGCTCAACGCGGAGCAGACGCAGGCGCTGGCACGCGCCAGCGTTGCGCGGCGCACGCGGGAGCGGGCCACCTCACGGCTGGGCGAAGACGGTGGCGAATTCAGCCGCAGTCGCTACATCCTCGCGGTGGCGGCGCGCCAATTCCGCGACCGTGGCTACGATGCCACGTCGTTGCGCGACATCGCCGGTGCGGCGGGCATTCCGGTGGGATCGCTGTATTACCACTTCCCGTCCAAGGACGAACTCTTCGGTGCGGTTTACTCGCAAGCCATCGATCTCGTGGCTGAGCGCGTGCATGTCGCCGTCGCGGCGGCCACCGAGCCGTGGGAGCGGCTGCGCGTGGCTTGTGCCGCGCACTTGCGCATGCTGTGCGAAGGCGACGATTTCGCCATCGCCCCGCTGGCGGCGCAGATTGCCGGCGTCGAGCCAAGCGTGCGAGCGCGGCTGGTGGCGCTTAACGACCAATACGAAGGTATCTACCGCGCGCTGCTAGCCGATCTACAACTGCCTGCAGGCGTTGACCCGACCCTGTTGCGCCTGCAAATTCTTGGCGCCGTGATTTGGACCTCGGTGTGGTACCGCGCCGGGAAAGCCACGCCGGACGCGATCGCATCGCACTTGGTACATGTCCTGCGCGTGCCGTTGGACGTGGCGCACACTCACACGCAACGGTAGCGACCTTGCAAAATCTGACGTATCTCACCTCGGCTGCGATCACCGGAATGCGCAGCGTCTCGAGCCGGGTAAAGGTGGACAGCATGCCGGTCAGCAGGTCGAAGATGGCGGCGCGGCCCTCAGCGGACTGGTCGCCCAGGGTGATGGTGTCGAACGTCTCCAGCACCCGCGCGTCGGTGCGCTGATGCAGACGGGACAGCACCGCATCCAGCTCGCGCCAGAACCCGGGGTGCGTGGTGTTCATCGCCTCCGGGCGGGAGAGCGCCAGGTGGCGACGTAGTCGGTGACGGAGAAGATGAAGCAGGTGAGGGGGCGGCCCACATGCCGTGCCTGTACTCAGGCCGGGTCGCGCAGCCAGTCGCACCTGAGACGGTGAAGCCGGTGCGCCTGCCGGCGCCAGGCCACATACAGACGGGGGGTGAAAGTCGCTAGCAGGCACAGCGGTGAAGCCCAGATGGCCTCCAGCGCGAAGACGGGCAGCCAGCCGACCCAGCCCATCAGCCACAGACAGAGCACGGCGTCCCACAGCTGGTATTCCAGCGGGTGATCGTTCCGATGTGCCACATGCCACCGCTTGATGCGGTGCAGCTCGGTCAGCGTGAGGGCGTGGGTCATGGCAGCCTCCTGAGCAAGGCTTCAATGTAAGTTTGGTGTCAGTGAAAGTCAACCGGTGCAACCGACGGGGTGCACCGGTGCGTGGCGTCGGCTTCTTCAGCCCGTCTGCCAGCCCAGTGCCCGGGCCAGCATCAGCGCCGCGACGAGCAGGGTGAGGAGTCCGAAGGCTCGGCGCAGATGCGTGGGGTGCAGCCGGCTGGCGAGGCGCCGCCCCAGCAGCAGGGCGGCAATGGCGCCGCCGCCGAAGGGCAGGGCGATCGACCAGGCCAGCGC
>JAEWVY010000024.1 GCA_023396625.1 Pseudomonadota bacterium
CCAGAGAGTTGTCCTCGGGGCACCGCAGCGTCGCCACCGGCCCGCAGAATCGGGAACGCCCGCCATAGTCCTGGAACACTGGCGCCAGCACGCGAAACTGGCCACTGGCGTCGCCTTCGTGGGCATCACACAAATCGCAGGTGGCAAACACGGGCAGGGTGAAAGAGGCATCCATCGTTCTCGGCTCCAGGAACACACAAAACAGTGCCCTGAAGAATACCCGAGCACGCCCGCGCCGGTCCCGGCCAGCCTGGTGACGATCGAGACCAACGCTCCATCCCATGAGGAGCGCGCCGGGTGCCAGGGACTAAAACCCGGCGCCAGAGGCAAAACGACAACGCTCTCCTCTGAAAAATGCGTTTGTGGCTTGGAAAGCCCCTCTTTCTCCAGTAGCATCCGCTGTGCCAGTGGAGAAGCAGTTTTCGCTGGTGATCAATCAACATCCGAGAAGAGGACCGTTCATCATGGCAACTGCAACTAAAGCTCCCGCGAAAAAAGCCGCGCCCGCGAAGAAGGCAGCTCCCGCGGCAAAGAAGGCGCCAGCGAAGGCTGCGGCGCCGGCGAAGAAGGTCGCCGCCAAGGCACCGGCGAAGAAAGCCGCAGCACCGGCGAAAAAGGCCGCCCCGGCCAAGAAGGCAGCCGCCAAGCGCACGCCCAACGCCGCGTTCATGAAAGCCATGACGCCGAGTGATGCGCTGGCCGCCATCATCGGCAAGGGGCCCTATCCCCGGACCGAAGTCACCAAGCGCATTTGGGCCTACATCAAGGACAACAAGCTGCAGGACGCCGTGCAGAAGCGCATCATCATCGCCGACGCCAAGCTCAAGGCCATTTTCGGCAAGGCCAAGGCCGACATGTTCGAAATGACCAAGATGATCAATCAGCACCTGAAGTGATCATCGCCCACGGCGGCCGCCCCGCGGCCTGCCTGGAGACCGAGGCCGGCATGTTCCGGCCTTTTTCATGCCTGGCGCGTCGCCCCAGTTCGGCAGACCCCAGGTTTCTTAGAGAAAAAAAGCCAGAATCCAGCGTCGAATGGCGCTCATCGCTCCTATTTTTGAAGTGATTTCTGCGTGATCTCGGTCAGGGTGCCCGCGTGGTGATGACTTCGGGGTCCAGCATCAATTCGATCAGCGTGCCGCCAGACCGGGCGAGCGCCTCCGTGAGCGCGGGTTCGAACTGCGCGGTCCGGGTCACCCGGACCCCTTCGTAGCCATACGCGCACGCAAGCTGCGCGAAGTCCGGGTTGCGCAGCGCCGAGCCGCTGACATGGGTTGGGTAGGCTCGTTCCTGATGCATGCGGATGGTGCCGTACATGCCGTTGTTGAGCAACACGACGATGCTCCTGGCACCGTGCTGGACAGCCGTCGCCAGCTCCTGCCCGTTCATGAGAAAGTCGCCATCGCCCGTGAAGGTGAGCACGGTGCGGCCCGTCAGCAGGCTCGCCGCGATGCCCGCCGGGACGCCGTAACCCATGGCCCCCACCGTGGGGGCCAGCTGCGTCTTCAGTCCCCTGGCAAGACCCGGGTAGCGAAAGAAGCGGTGCAGCCAGCTCGCGAAATTGCCCGCGCCGTTGGTCAGCACGGCATCCACGGGAAGGAGGCGCTGCACCGTCGCCACGATGGCCGGCATGTCGATGTCGCCCGGCAAGGCTTGGGGCTCGAAGTTGTCCTCATAGTCGGCGTGGGCACCCCGTGTCCACTCGGTCCACGGCACGTCGCCCGGCCCCTCCAGCGCCTCCAGCCCGTGCGCCGCGGCGTTCATGGTCGCGCACAGGGCCAGGTCCGCCTGATAGACCCGGTTGAGTTCCTCGGCGCTCGCATGAATATGGACCAGTGCCTGCCTGGGTCGCGGCGCCTGAAGGAGCTCGTAGCCGCCGGTGGTCATCTCCCCCAGACGCGCCCCGACCGCGATGAGCAGATCGCTGTCGCGGACGCGCGCAGCCAGCCTTGGGTTGACGCCGATCCCCACATCGCCCGCGTACAGCGGGTGGAAGTTGTCGAACGTGTCCTGAAAGCGGAAGGCGTTGGCCACCGGCAACTGCCACTTTTCGGCAAAGCGCTGCAGCGCCTGCGCCGCCTGCGGCGTCCAGCCCCCGCCTCCGGCGATGACCAACGGTCGCCTGGCCTTCAGCAGCTTGTCCCGAAGCTGCGCCAAGGCCTGGGCGTCGCACCCGGCCCGGACCGGCTCCACGCGCGGCAAAGGCTGGCCCACGACCTTTTGTGTCAGCATGTCCTCGGGCAGCACCAGCACCACTGGCCCGGGACGGCCGTTCATCGCGGTGGCGAAGGCGCGCGCCACGTACTCCGGAATCCGCCGCGCATCGTCGACGCGCTCCACCGACTTGGCCAGGCCGCGTGTCGATGGGCCAAAAAAGCTTCGGAAATCCACCTCCTGAAACGCTTCGCGGTCACGCGTGTCACTGGCCACGTCCCCCACCAGCAGCACCATGGGCGTCGAATCCTGGAACGCCGTGTGCACGCCGATGGACGCATTGGTGGCCCCCGGCCCACGCGTGACGAAGCACACCCCCGGCCGGCCGGTCAGTTTGCCCTGCGCCTCGGCCATGAAGGCGGCGCCCCCCTCCTGCCGGCAGGTGATAAAGCGGATCTGCCCGGCCTGCGCATGGAAGCCATCGAGTGCGGCCAGATAACTTTCGCCCGGCACGCCAAACACATGGGTCACGCCCTGGGCCACGAGGCATTCGACAAGGAGATGGCCCGCCAGTTGTTCGTTCATGGCCCGATTCTGCCGTGTTTCCGCCGCGGCCAGCCTCTGCCCCCATGTACGGGGGGCTTGTCCATGGCGCCCGAGACACAAGCGCTTACATGGCTTCACAATCGATCAGTCGTTCCACCACGCCCCCCGCGCGTTGAAACATGAAAGGAGAACCTGCCATGTCCCATGTCCCCGCGATGCCCAGGTGGCGCCGTGAATCCCTTGCGCGAGCCGGCGCCGCCGGCGCGCTGCTTGCAGGCAGCCTGCTGTCCGGCTGCGCCGTCGTGCCTGCGTCGGACGGTGCGCCCTGGCCGGAACCCGGCTACACCAGTCCGAGCGCTCCGTATGACCCGTGGGTCGAGCCGGCCATGTACCCGGTGGCCCCTGTGTACGTCCCTGTGGCGCCTCCGCCGCCGCCCCGTGAAGTCGTCCCGGTCATGCCCTTTGCCGGCGCCGTCTGGATCGGCGGCGCCTGGGCTTGGCAAAACCAGTGGATCTGGGCCCCTGGACGCTGGACGAGACCTCCGTCGGCCCACCACCGGTGGACGCCTCCGCACTACGAACGTCAGGGTCCTGGCACCCGGTATGTGCCCGGTTATTGGGCGGGTCCGCGCGCGCCGGAACATCCCGCACGGCCTTTCGCGCCACCGCGTCCCGAGCCCCGGAGGCCCGGGCCGCGCGAGGCCTGGGATCAGACCCCAGGAGGGCCACACCCGTTCAATCCGCCAGCCTTCCGCCCACCGTCTGGTCATCCCGGCCCCGTCCCCCAGGGGCCGGGGCGCGCCACCGCGCCCCCCCCACCACCCCCGCCGCTGGCTGTGC
>JAEWVY010000060.1 GCA_023396625.1 Pseudomonadota bacterium
CCAGCAGCAGCGCGGTCAGCGTGAGCTGCGCCTGGCTCATGGGCGCGCCGAAACCCGCGGTCAGGGCCGGCAGGGCAGGTAGATACAGGTCGGTGGTGATGGGCTGCAGCCCCAGCAGCAGCGACAGCAGCAACACGATCAGCGCCGGTGACATGGCCGGGCCGGCGATGGCCGAGGAGGGGGTGGCTTGGGGGGAAGCGGACATCCGCCCAAGCGTAGCAGATCGTTGTGGCCGTCACCGGCCCTGGGCAGACAGCGGGTCGCCGCCCGCCGGTTTGCGACGGCGGGGGCGGCAATCAGCGGCCGCGCAGGAACAGCCCGTCCAGCTCGCGCATCGTGAGTTGGCGCCAGGTCGGGCGGCCGTGGTTGCACTGGTCGGCGCGTTCGGTGGCCTCCATCTGGCGCAGCAGGGCGTTCATTTCCTGCAGCGTCAGGCCGCGGTTGGCGCGCACCGCGCCGTGGCAGGCCATGGTGGCCAGCAGCTCGTCGCGCGCGCGCTGGATGACGGTGCTGGCATCGTGCTGCGCCAGTTCCGCCAGCACGCCGCGGGCGAGTTCCACGGCATCGCCCTGTGCCAACGTGGCCGGCACGGCGCGCACGGCCAGGGTCCTGGCTGAAAACGGTGTGATGTCGAGTCCGAGCGCGGTCAAGGTGTCGGCGCAGGCCTCGGCTGTGGCCACTTCCTGCGGGGTGGCGGCAAAGGTGGCGGGAATCAGCAGGGGCTGGCTGGCGAGCTGGTGGCTGTCCATCTGGGTCTTGAGTCGCTCGTAGACGATGCGTTCATGCGCCGCATGCATGTCCACCAGCACCAGGCCGCGGGCGTTTTCCGCGAGGATGTAGATGCCATGCAACTGCGCCAGGGCGCGTCCCAGGGGCCAGTCGCCTTCCGGTGGCGGCGCGGCGGGCAGGCTTTCGCCCGGGGCCATGGCGACAGGGCGTAGCGTGGCGCCCTCTGCCACGGCGGCGGGTTGGGCTGTCCGTGCCGGCCACAGGGCCTCGAAATCGCCGGCTCGGTGCCTTGGAGATGATCCTAAATCAATAGCAGACTGTGACCATTTGACGCTGGATTTACCGGTTTTTTCTTCAAAAAAAGAAGCCGGGGCCAGGGCCGACGCGGCCACAGCCGCTTCCTGTGACTGTCCGGTGCTGCCCGCTGGTTGCATGCCCACGCGCGGTGCGGCCAGGGCATTCTCCACCGCGTGGCGCACGGCCTGGTGCACCTCCCGACTGTCGCGAAAGCGCACCTCGATCTTGGTGGGGTGCACGTTCACGTCCACACGGGTCGGGTCCAGGCGCACGTCGAGCACATACACCGGCTGGCGCTGGCCGTGCAGCACGTCTTCGTACGCGCTGCGCGCCGCGTGGGTGAGCACCTTGTCGCGCACGAAGCGCCCGTTCACGTAAGCGAACTGCTGGTCCGTCCGTGACCGCGCGGCGTCGGGCAGGCCGGCCCGTCCGGTGACGTGGATCGGGCCGGCGTGGTAATCCAGCGCGACGGACTGGACCAGGAATTCCTCGCCCAGCACGTCGGCCAGGCGTCGCGTCAGCGCCTCGGGCCCCTGCAACGCGCGCCACTGCTCCACCAGCCGGCCTTCGTGCCAGATGGCGAAGCCCACATCCGGCCGCGCGAGCGCGTGGCGCCGCACCGCCTCGACACAGTGTGCCAGCTCGGTGGCGTCGGTCTTGAGGAACTTGCGCCGCGCCGGGGTGGAAAAGAACAGTTCCTTCACTTCCACCGTGGTGCCCTGGGCGCGTGCGGCGGGCTTGAGTTCGCCCGTGCGCCCGTCCAGCACGAAGGCGCTGGACTGGTCCGCGGTGCGCGAGAGCAGGGCGCAGTCGGCGATGGAATTGATGGCGGCCAGCGCCTCGCCGCGAAAGCCCATGGTGCCCACGGATTCTAGGTCGTCCAGGTTGGCGATCTTGCTCGTGGCGTGGCGCTTGAAGGCGATGGGCAGCTCCGCCGGCAGGATGCCGATGCCGTCGTCTTCCACCGCAATCAGGCGCACGCCCCCGGCCAGCAGCCGCACGGTGATCTGCGTGGCGCCGGCGTCCAGCGCGTTGTCCACCAACTCGCGCACCACCGAGGCCGGGCGTTCCACCACCTCGCCCGCGGCAATCTGGCTGATCAGCTCGTCGGGCAGTTCACGGATGGGGCGGCGGGGGATGGAAGAGGGCGCTGTGGTCACTGGGGTGATTTTAGGCGGCGCCAGCGGCACCCCAGACCCGGTACATCCAGTAGCTCTCATGGGCCAGGCGCTCGGGCAACTCGCCCGGCCGCAGGCCCGTGATCCGTCGAAACTCGCGCGACAGATGAGACTGGTCGGCGTAGCCGGCGTCGCTTGCGATCTCGGCCCAGCGCAGCGCATCGGCGTCCAGCGCCTGGCGGGCGCGCAGCAGCGAATCCTCGGCGCGACCGATGCCGCGCAACTGGCGCAGCGGCTGACCGGTCCAGGCCTTGATGCGGCGGTCCACCTGGCGCTCGCTTTGGCCGCCGTCCTGCGTGGACGCGCGCCGCGAGACGTTGCGCGACCAGTCCTGGTACTGGCGCGGCGTGGCTGGGTCTGCGGGGGGCGCGAGCGCGGCCCAGCGCGGGGCGAGAAAGTCCTCGATCAGGGCGATGCGCGCGCCATCATCCGCTGCCTGCTGCACCTGCCGTGCCATGGTCTGCCAGGCTGCGTCCAGCACGGCGGCCAGGGGGTGGATGCGGTCCACGTGCTCGCCGATATCCAGCCCGGTCAGCGCGTGCAGCGCATCCGGATACAGGAACGCCGACAGCAGCCGCACCGGCCCCGCGGACTGGCTGTGCGTGGCCTGGGTCAACGGCCCGGCAAACACCACGGGCGGTCCGGCCGCACCCGCGGCCAGTGCGCCCTGCGGACCCGCGCGCCTCAGTTCCCCGTGCAGCACCCAGGTCAGCACGCAGGCCGGGGTGGGCGGGAAATGGTTGCGGCGTTCCTCGCCAGTGAGGTCCGCGCCCACGGTGCTGCGCGTGACAAAGGCCCGCACGCAGCCGGCCAGCGCCGCGCTGGGGGCGATGAGCGCGCACTGCGTGCCCTTGGCGCCGCGCACTTCCTGCACGATCCGGGGACGGGATGTCATGCGGCGAGTCTATCCAGCCTCGGCGCATGTCCGAAACGTTCAAGACCGATCGCGATGACGGGCGCATAGTTCCGCTTGCCGGTCTCTGGCGAGCCGGACATGCGCGAGCAAGCGCGATGCTCCCCACAAGCTGGACCCACCCAATGACCCGCCTGGTACACCCCCCCCCCCAACCCCCCGCCCCCGAAAAACACCCCCCCCAGGCCCGCG
>JAEWVY010000088.1 GCA_023396625.1 Pseudomonadota bacterium
CTGCTGGCCCGGGGCCGATGAGCCCGAGGGGCGAGCTTACCTGGCCAGCAAGGCGTTGACCGCCTGCAGATCCTCGGCCTTGAGCGTGCCGCTGGCCTGGCGCAGCTTCAGCCCCCCCATCAGCACGTTGTAGCGTGCCAGCGCCAGGTCGCGCCGGGTCTGGAAGAGCTGGCTTTGCGCGTTCAGCACGTCGATATTGATGCGCACACCGACCTGGTAGCCCAGCTTGTTGGCGTCCAGCGCGCTCTGGCTCGACGCTTCCGCGGCCTGCAGCGCCTTGACCTGGCCCAGGCCCGACTGCACGCCGAAGAAGGCCGTGCGGGTGCCCTGGGCGACATTGCGCTGGGCGGTGTCCAGATCGGCGCGGGCCTTGTCTTCCAGCGACAGGGTCTCCCGGATGCGGTTCTGGATGGCATAGCCGGCGAACAGGGGCAGATTGAATGTCAGCCCGATGGTGCCCGCTTTGACGCGCGAGCTGACCGTGGAGGAGCTGGTGCCATCGAGGTTGCGCGTGACGCCGTAGCTGGCGGTCAGGTCCACTGTCGGCAACTGGCCGGCCTCGGCCTTGGTGACCTCGAGCTTGGCGATGTCCAGGCCGAGGCGGGCCTGCTGGACGGCGGGGTGCATGGCATCCGACTGCGTGACCCAGGCATCGACGTCCTGCGGTTCCAGCGGTGGCAGCACCACCGGCTCGGCCAGGGGCCGGGGGGCCGTGTCCTTCTTGCCCACGAGCTGGTCGAGTGCCAGCCTTTTCACGCGCAGATCGTTTTCGGCGGCGATTTCCTGGGCGATCACGAGGTCGTAGCGGGCCTGGGCTTCGCGTGAATCGGTGATGGTGGCCGTGCCCACTTCAAAGTTGCGCTGGGCGGCGGCCAGCTGCTCGGCGACGGCGGTTTTCTGGGCGCGCACGACGTTCAGGCTGTCCTGTGAGGCGAGCACGTCGAAATAGGCCTGGCTCACCCGCACGATCAGGTCCTGGTCGGCCATGGCCAGCTGCGCCTGCGCCAGCTCGGCCTGGCGCTTGCCCTGCTCGGCCGTGGCCAGGTTGGCGGGGCGGTAGACGGGCTGGCTGGCACTGACACCGATGTTCTGCGTGCCGTAGGCGCGGTCGGTGGTCGTGGGCACGTCGATTTCCAGCGCAGTACGCGACGCGCCGGCGCCCAGGCCCACGGTCGGCAGAATGGCCGCGCGCGCCTGTTCTGCCTTGGCCAGCGTCGCCTCGTATTGGGCCCGTGCGGACTGGTAGGCGGCGTCGTAGGCGCGTGCCGACTCGTACAGCTCGACCAGGCTTTGGGCCCGCACGGGGGCGGCGAGGAAGGCGGCCAGGGCGAGCGCGAGAGGCAGGGGGCGGAGCGGGTTCATGGGGGTTACCTCCAGGACGAGGGCGGTTTCAGTAGCGTGGCACGGAAGCATCGACCTCGCGCGACCAGGCGTCGATGCCGCCGGTCACGTTCGCGACGTGGTCGAAGCCGTGCTGTTTCAGGAAGGAGGCCACCTGCATGCTGCGGCCACCATGGTGGCACAGGCAGGCGATGGGGCGGCTGCGGTCCAGCTCGGCCAGACGCACCGGCACGGCACGCATGGGCAGGTGCTGCAGCGTGAAGCCCTCCGGCCGGATGCTGGCGGTCTGCCATTCCCAGGGCTCGCGCACGTCGAGCACGAGCGGCTCGCCCAGGGTGCGGGCGGTTTCCAGCCAGGCCGTCAGGTCGCGGGGATGAATTTGCGGGATCACGGGAGGGTCCTGCCGCTGGCTCAGAAGCGGAAACGCGACGGTTCGGGGAAGTGCAGCAGGCGCGGGGCGACCGTGTCCCAGGGCTGCGCCGTGGTCCACGTGGTTTCGCCGTCGCGCCGCACCACGGTGGCGCGCATCATGGGTTCGTCGCCAACGATGCCGATCAGGCGGCCGCCGGTTCGCAGCTGCGCCAGCAGGTTCCGCGGCACCTCGGCCACCGAGCCGCTGAGCACGATCACGTCGAACGGCCCGTCGGGCAGGGGATCCAGGGCGCCGTCGGCCTGGCGCACCTCCACGTTCAGGATGCCGGCCTGCTGGAGATTCGCGCGCGCCATGCGGACGAGTTCAGGCTCGATTTCGAGCGACACGACACGCTCCGCCCGATGCGCCAGCAGGGCGGCCATGTAGCCCGATCCGGCGCCGATCTCCAGCACCTTCTCATGCTTTTGCACCTGGGCGTCCTGAAGCAGCCGTGCCTCGACCCGGGGGGCCAGCATGACCTGGCCCCGGGCGCCTTGTTCGCGCAGCGGAATCTCGGTGTCCACGAAGGCCAGCGCCTTGTGCGCCAGCGGCACGAAGTCTTCGCGCCTGACCGTGGAAAGCAGCCCCAGCACGTCGGCGTCGAGCACGTCCCAAGGCCGGATCTGTTGCTCGATCATGTTGAAGCGTGCGCGTTCGACATCCATTTTTAATACTCCTTGGGGTATGTTATCCGATTCGGGTCCATTTTACCGGGCGGGTTCCGGCGGACGGTCCGCCGACGCCGTGCCGAACAGGCGGCGCAGCCCTTGCGCGAGGTCGTCCATGTAGCAGTACACCACGGGCACCACCACCAGGGTCAGCAGGGAGGAGGTGATGACGCCGCCGATCACGGCCTGGCCCATGGGGGCGCGCTGCTCGGACCCCTCGGTGAGCGCGAAGGCCAGCGGCACCATGCCGAACACCATGGCCAGCGTGGTCATCAGGATGGGGCGCAGGCGCACGCGCGCGGCATGCAGCAGCGCGTCGGTCCGGCCCATGCCGGGGACATGGCTGCCATCGGCCTCCACGTGCGGCTCGCGGGAGCGGATGGCGAAGTCCACCAGCAGGATCGCGTTCTTCGTCACCAGGCCCATGAGCATCACCACGCCGATGATGGAGAAAATCGACAGCGTGGAGCCGAACAGCATCAGCGCGAGCACCACGCCGATGAGCGTCAGCGGCAGCGAAGTCATCAGCGCCAGGGGCTGCAGGAAACTGCGGAACTGGCTCGCCAGGATCATGTAGATGAAGATCACGGCCATCGCCAGCGCCGCCACGGCGTAGCCGAAGGATTCGGCCATGTTTTTCGTGGATCCGCTGAACTGATAGCCGTAGCCGGGCGGAAAGTCGACGCCCGCGAGCGCGGCCTTGATGTCGTTGGATACTTCGCCGGCCGAGCGGCCGTGGGCGTTGCCGCTGATCGCGACCTCGCGCGTGAGGTCGCGCCGGTTGATCTGGTTCGCGCCCGTGCCCTCGCGCAGGCTGGCGACCTGGTTCAGTCGCACGATGCGCGGACTGCCGTCGGCGTTCGTGCCCGCGGCCAGCGGCAGGCGCTCCAGGTCCTCGAGCGTGGTGCGGGCCGCGGGGGCGAGGCGCACGTTGACGTCGTAGGTCTGGTCGTCGGGGGCACGCCAGTTGCCCACGGTCTGGCCGGCGATCAGGGTGCGCAGCATGCCGCCGATCTGCGCGACCCCCAAGCCCAGATCGGAAGCGGCGTTGCGCTGCACATCGATCTCGACCGTGGGTTTGTCCGGCTTGAGGCTGGAGTCCAGATCGACCAGGCCAGGGATGCCTTCGAGTCGCCGCATCACCAGGGTCCTGAGCCGGCCGAGCTCCCCGAGATCGGGACCCTGCAACGAAAACTCGATCTGCTTGTTGCCGCCCACCGGGTCGAGCAGGCCGGCATGGGTGACGGTGAGGCCGGGCACCTGCCTCAGCCGCGTGCGAAGGACCGCCGACATCTCGTCCGCCGTGCGCGTGCGCGCCTTGCGATCGACCAGCCGGACGTAGATGCTGGCGTACATCTTGCCCGCGGCGTTGCCCGTGTTGATGGTCACCAGGGTGTAGCGCACCTCCGGAAACTCGCGGAGGATCGAGTCCACCTGGCGTGCCTTGGCCTCGGTGGCTTCCAGCGAGGAACCGACCGGGGTGTGGAAGTTGACCGAGGTCTCGGAGAAATCCGCCTTCGGGACGAACTCGGTGCCCAGCAGTGGCACCATGAACACGCTGGCCGCGAAGATGCCCGCCGCGAGCGCCAACGTCGCCAGCTTGTGGGCGAGCGCCCAGCGCAGGATGCGTTGATACGCCTCGGCCAGCGTGTCGGTGGCGCGGTCGAACCAGCCGGTCACGCGGCCGATGGTCCGGTCATAACGCGTGACGGGGGCGCGGTGCTGGCCATGGGCTTCGATGCTGGGGTCGTGCCAGACCGACGACAGCATGGGGTCCAGCGTGAAACTGACGAACATCGAGATCAGCACTGCGGCGACGATGGTCACGCCGAACTCGTGGAAGAACTTGCCGATGATGCCCCCCATGAAGCCGATGGGCAGGAACACCGCCACGATGGACAGCGTGGTGGCCAGCACCGCCAGGCCGATTTCCCGGGTGCCGTCCATCGCCGCGTCGTAGGCGCCCTTGCCGGTCTGCGCGTGGCGCACGATGTTTTCGCGCACCACGATGGCGTCGTCGATCAACAGGCCCACGCACAGGGACAGCGCCATCAGCGTGACCATGTTGATGGTGAAGCCGAACAGGTGCATGAACAGGAAGGTGCCGATCAGCGAGATCGGCAGCGTCAGGCCGGTGATGACGGTCGAACGCCAGGAATTGAGGAACAGGAAGACGATCAGCACGGTCAGCAATGCGCCCTCGAACAGCGTGCGCCGCACGTTCTCCACGCCTACTCGGATGGGGCGGGAGGCGTCGGTGACCGGTTCCAGGCGCACGCCGGGCGGCAGCTGCGGGGCCAGATCGGCCACGGCGCGCGCGAGGCCGTCGATCACCGTGATGGTGTTTTCATCCTGCGCCTTCTGCACCGTCAGCAGCAGCGTGCGCTGGCCGTTGTAGAGGGCCAGGGTGTCGATTTCCTGTTCGCCGTCCCTGACCGTGGCCAGCTGGTCGAGCCGGACGGCCGCGCCGCCCCGCCGCGCCACGATGATCTGGCCGAAATCCTCGGGGCGCTTCATGCGGGCATCGATCTGCACCACGTTTTCCCGGGTCGGCGAGCGCACCGCCCCCAGCGGCAACTGCTGGTTTTCGCCGCGCACCGCGCTGACCACCTGTTCGGGCGCGATGCCGAACGCCTCCAGCGCGTGCGGCTTGAGATAGAGATTGATCTCGCGCCGGGTGCCGCCCACCAATGTGACCGAGCCCACGCCGCGCACGTTTTCGAGTCGCTTCTTGAGGACCTGGTCGGCCCAGTTGGTCAGCTCCACCGCGGAGGGAGCGCCTGTGTTTCCCGCCGTGCCCGGCTCGCTGCCGCCCGCGGGGGCGTTCGTGCCTTGGGGCGGCCTGACGGCGTTGGCGGCTGACGACGCCGATGCGGCCGGGTGGGGGTCGGGCAGCACCGCCAGCGACCAGATGGCGCGGCTGGACGGATCGAATCGCAGCACCCGCGGCTCCTTGATCTCCGTGCGAAAGGTCGGCCGGATGGCCGCGACCTTCTCGCGCACGTCCTCGGCGGCCTTGCGGCCGTCGATGTGAAGCTGGAACTCGATGATCACCACCGACATGCCGTCGTAGCTGCGCGAGGTCAGCGCATTGATGCCGGCAATGGAATTCACCCCCTCCTCCATGGGGCGGGTGAGCTCGCTCTCCACGATCTCGGGCGAGGCGCCGGGGTATTCGGTGGTGATCACGACCACCGGAAAATCGATGTTCGGGAACTGGTCCACCTTCAGCCGCTGGTAGGAGAACGCGCCGAGCACCACGAACGCCAGCATCACCATGGTGGCGAACACCGGGTTGCGGAGACTGACCTGCGTGAACCACATGCCGTGGGGTCAGCGTGTGGGGCCGGCGGCGCTGCCCGCGCGAGCGACCCCGGAGGCGGCGGCCGCTGGGGGCGGGGTGACCGGCGGCTTCAGCGCGGTGAAGCGGACCTTCGTGCCCTCGCGCAGCGTGCCCACGGCGCCCGTGGCGAGCACCGCGCCCTCGGGAAGGCCCTCGACCGCCACCACCGGTTCGCCATCGACCTGGCCCCGCGCGCCGGGCACCACCTGGCGGTGAACGACCTGGTCGTTTTCGATCTGCTGCACGTAGGGCACGGGTTTGTCGGTGCGCAGCGCGCTCAGCGGCACGGCCAGCGCGGTGACACGGCCGGTTTCCAGCGTGCCTTGCGCGAACAGGCCCGGCCGCAGCCCGGGCACGGGCTCCAGCGCCAGGTACACCGGCACACTGCGGCTGCCGGCTTGCGCGCTGGGATGCAGGCGCACGACCCGGGCCGCCACGGGCTGGTCAACGCCATCGACCCGCAGATGCGCGCGCTGGCCCACAGCCAGCCTGACCGCGTCGCCAGCGCCCAGAATGGCCTCGAACTCCAGGCGGCGCGGGTCGATGAGTTCCACGATGCGCGTGTCCACGCCCACGCGCTCGCCCGGCTGCGCGAGCCGCTGGGACACCACGCCGGCGATCGGCGCGGTGAGCACCGTGTCGCCCAGCGTCTTGTGGGCCACCTCCACAGCGGCTTGGGCGGCGTGCCAGTTGGCCCGCGCGGCGTTCAGGTTGGCCAGCGACGTGTCCAGCGCGGTTTTCGAAATGAAACCCTGGTCCACCAGGGCGCGGTTGTTGTCGTACTGGCGTTGGGCGATGTCGACCTGGGCGCGCGCGGCGTCTGCCTGCTGGCGGGCCTGCTGTTCGCGGGCCTGGTATTCGGTGGCATCGATCCGGGCGATGACCTCGCCGGCCTTGACCGTGTCCCCCTCGCGGACGTGGAGGTCGCGCAGCTCGCCCGCCACCCGGGCCTTCACCATGGCGGTGTCCGCCGCCCGGAGGGTTCCAGTCAGCGGCAGGCCCTGCGTCAGCTC
>JAEWVY010000131.1 GCA_023396625.1 Pseudomonadota bacterium
CTTCTGCCCTGGCCACTTCTCCCATCGCCAGGCCTTCGGCACGCACAAATCGCACGTCACTCACCCCCAGGAAACCAAAAATCGTCTGCAAATAGCTTTCCTGGTGCTCCATGGCCCGACCGGCTTCGCTGCTGGAATACCTGCCCCCGCGGGTGGACACCACAATCACGCGCTTGCCACTCAGCAGCCCCTTGGGCCCCGCCTCGGTATAGACAAACGTCCGCCCTGGCTGGGCAATGCGGTCGATCCAGGCCTTGAGTTGACTGGGAATTGAAAAGTTGTACAGAGGCGCCCCGATGACGATGACATCGGCGGCCAGCAACTGCGAGACCAGGGCCTCCGAAACCGCATCCTCCATTCGCTGCCTTTCGCTTTTGGACGTGGCACCGGAATGGCTACGAAACCCAAGGGCATCCGCCGACAGATGGCCAGGGGCATTGGCGGCCAGATCGAGATACTCCACCTGCGTGTCGGCATGGCCGGCACACCACTGCGCCACGATGGCCTGGGTCAGTTGGCGCGAAACCGACTGGCTGCCCAGGATGCTGGCATCGATATGAAGAAGTTTCACCTGTCTCTCCTTGATTGACGTGGCACCGCACCATGCGGTCACCATGGACAGATGATGAGGATGGATCGAATCTTTGATAAGACGTCATTTATGCGATAGATTGTTCTACGCATAGAACGATTTGAACGATTCTGGAATTGCCCATGCACGACCTCAACGACATGTTTTTCTTTTCCGAAGTGGTGGAACGCGGTGGCTTTGCCGCTGCGGGCCGGTCCCTGGGTCTTCCCAAATCGCGCCTGTCCCGCCGCGTGGCCGAGCTGGAGACACGGCTGGGTGTCAGGCTGCTGCAGCGCACCACCCGCAAGCTTTCACTCACGGACGTGGGCGCCCAGTTCATGCGTCATTGCAAAGCCATGCGCAAGGAAGCCGAAGCCGCCACCGAAGTCGTGGCACAACTCCATGCAGAACCCCGCGGCACCCTGCGCGTGACCTGCCCGGTCACATTGGCTCAAACCGTCATGGGAGACCTGCTGCCCCGATTCATGGCCCAGTACCCGCAGGTGCGCGTGGAAATGCAGGTCCTCAATCGCGCGGTGAACCTGGTCGAGGACGGCATCGACGTGGCTTTGCGTGTGCGCGCCACACTTGACGACAGCGGCAGCCTGGTGGTCAAGCCCTTGTGCATCACCCGAACCCTCCTGGTCGCCAGCCCGGCGCAACTGCAAGGTCAGGGGCATCCCACCGCCCCGGCCGATCTGGACTCGCTCGACACCGTGGACATGGCCGCCATCGACGGGCGCAGCCTCTGGCGACTGCAAGGGCCGGATGGCAAGACACATGAGTGGACCCACCACCCCCGATGCACGATCGACGACCTGCTGACACTGAAGCACACGGTCATCGGGGGGGTGGGCGTCAGCGCCCTGCCGGACTTCCTCTGTCAGGACGACATCCAGACCGGCCGGCTGGTGACCGTCCTGCCCGGCTGGAGCCTGGCACCGGGCCGGGTTCATGCCGTGTTTGCTTCCCGCCGCGGGCTGGCCCCTGTGGTGCGACGCTTTCTCGATTTTCTGGGCGAGCACCTGCAAACTCCACCGTTCAAATCGGCGACACCATCGGCATAAAAGCGGCAGCCAGTGGAAAACCTTGTGAGAAGTTCTTGCGCAATCGGCATGTTATCCACAGGACCAAGGCCCCTCCGGGAGTTATGCCTGTTTGCCCTCCGCCTTCAAAGCGGTGCATTGCACATGGAATTACAAAGCCCAAAGGATTGAAAAGAAAGAAGAAAAACCTCTTTTCCACAGAGACAGGCGGTGCCTACTACTACGACTAATTAAAAGTAATACCAATGATGACAAACAAAAAGCCCGACCTATCGCGTGGCAAGTGAGTGCACCTGGAAGAACCACGCGGCGCAAAATTGCTTCAAATCAAGAAGCAAATGGGGGAGCTGGAGAAGAATGAGCTATACCTGAGGGGGCATTCCCAGGAGGTTTTCCTTGCTTTCCGCCTACATCACCCACACCGATTGCATGCGCCATGAAATGGGACCTCACCATCCCGAGTGCCCGGAAAGGCTGGCCGCCATTGCCGACCACCTGTTGGTCAAGGGATTGCTGGATTACATGCATCCCTTTGACGCACCCCTCGCGACGGAAGAACAACTTGCCCGAGCCCATTCGGCCCTGTATGTGCGGGAAATCATCAGTGCTTCCCCTGCCGAGGGCTATCACTTGGTGGATCCAGACACCAGCATGAATCCCCACACGGTACAGGCCGCGTTGCGAGCGGCTGGCGCGGCCGTGCGAGCCACGGATCTCGTGCTCTCCGGCGAGGTGCCCACGGCGTTTTGCAGCGTGCGGCCGCCTGGCCATCACGCGGAGCACGACAAAACCATGGGTTTCTGCTTTTTCAACAATGTGGCCGTGGGCATTCGGCACGCGCTGGATGTGCATGGCGTGCAACGCGTGGCGCTGGTCGATTTCGATGTGCACCATGGCAATGGCAGTGAAGACATCTTCAAGGGCGACGAGCGGGTGCTGATGTGCTCCATCTTCGAAAAAGGGCTGTACCCATTTTCGGGCGAGGATGCCCGCGGGCCGAACATGGTGAACGTGGGCCTGCCCTCCCGTTCGGGATCACAAGCGTTTCGTGAGGCGGTGACGCATCAGTGGCTGCCCGCGCTGGAAGCGTTCAGGCCACAACTCATTTATGTCTCGGCGGGCTTCGACGCGCACCGGGAGGACGACATGGGCAACCTGGGGCTGGTCGAAGCCGACTACGAATGGGTCACCCGGCAGCTCATGGAGGTCGCCCGACGCCATTGCGGTGGCCGCGTCATCTCGTGTCTGGAAGGGGGCTATGTCCTCAGTCCATTGGCGCGCAGCGCGGCCGCGCACGTCAAAGTCCTGATCGGAGCCGACTGATTTTTCAATTTCGCGACAGGGCGGCCGGGAGGCCCGGTGCCAGCGCGATGGGCAGTGCCATGGACAAACATTACCTCACACCGCTTTTTTCACCCGAATCCATCGTGGTCTTCGCGGGTCGTCTCGACGAACCCGGGGCACAAACGCCGCAGGCGCGGATTCTTGCCGACCATCTGCGAGAGCAACGTTTTAGTGGCTCGCTGAATTTCATCGACATCCACACCTCGGGGACGCTGGCCGATCTGGCGCAGACACGTGCCGACCTCGCCCTCATCGCCTTGCCTCGGGAAGACATCGAAGCCGCACTCGAAGTGGCGGGCCGCATCAAGTGCCGCGCCGCGCTGGTGATTTCCAGCGGCATCGACCTCGCATTCGCCGCCAGCCTGCACCGGCTGGCGCGCCGCCACGGCGTGTTTCTGCTCGGTCCCAACAGCCTGGGCCTCCAGCGACCGCACAGCGCGCTCAATGCCAGCGTGACCGGCCGGCTGGCCGCATCGGGGCCGCTGGCGCTGGTGTCGCAGTCGGGCGCGCTGACCGCGTCCATCCTGGACTGGGCCAGTCAGAACGGCGTGGGCTTCTCGACCGTGGTGTCGCTCGGACCGAACACGGCCGTGGACATGGCCCAGGTTCTCGATTTCCTGGCTTCCGACGCACAGACGCACAGCATCGTGGTCTACCTCGAAGGCATCTCCAATGCCCGCCGCTTCATGAGCGCCTTGCGCGCCGCAGCCAACGCCAAACCTGTGGTGGTGCTCAAGGCCGGGCGAAAACCCGCGGGCAATCTGGCGGCCAGGACGCATTCAGGGACCATCGTGGGCAGCGACGAAGTGTTCGATGCCGCCCTGCGCCGGGCCGGGGCGGTGCGGGTCCGCTCCTTCGTCGAGTTGTTCTCCGCCTCCAAATGCCTGGCTTCGCGTTACCGGCCCGTGGGCAAACGGCTGGCTCTCATCACCAACGGCGGCGGCCCGGGAGTGCTGGCCGCCGACTGGGTCAGTGAAATCCATCTGCAAATGGGCACGCTGTCCGAGACGCTGACAGAAGAAATCCGCCCAGCGTTGCCGCCGCTGGCATCGCTGTGCGACCTGATCGACCTGTCGGAGGAAGCCACGCCGGCCCACTACCGCGTGGCCCTGGAGGCCGCCAGCCGGGAGAGCGCGATCGATGGGGTCCTGGTGATCCATTCGCCCAAGGCCGGTTGCGATGCCGCCGCCGTGGCGCATACCCTGGCGGCGTTCAAGCCGCGCATGAGCAAGCCCTTGCTGACCTGCTGGATGGGGGAGGCTTCGGTGGGCGAGGCGCGGGCCACGCTCAATGCCGCCGCGATTCCGACCTTTCGCACGCCGGAGGCCGCCGTTGGTGCGTTCGGCAACATCGCGAGTTTCTACCAGAATCAGCAGCTGCTTCACCAGACGCCCCCGCCGCTGTCCGCGCTGGCCATGCCCGATGTCGAGGGCGCGCGCCTGCTGATCGAGAGCGTGCTGGCCGAACGCCGGCATGTGCTGACCGAACTCGAGTCGAAAGCCCTGCTCTCGGCTTTCCATATCCCGGTCACGCGCACCATCCTCGCCCGCACGGCGAACGAGGCGATGATGATCGCGACACAGCTCGGTTACCCGGTGGCGCTGAAGATCGATTCGCCGGACATCGCCCACAAGTCCGACGTCAACGGGGTGGCGCTGAACATCATGAACGCCGTGGGCGTGCGCGACACCTGGAACGACATGATGCAGGCTGTCGCGCGGCTGCAGCCCGATGCCCGCATCAATGGCGTGACTGTCCAGAACATGGCACGCCACAAGCGCGGGCGCGAGCTGTACATCGGCCTGGTGACCGACGACCCCTTCGGCCCCGTGATCGCCTTCGGCGCGGGCGGCACCATGATCGAGCTCATCGATGACCGTGCGATGGAACTGCCACCGCTGAACCAGTTTCTCGCGCGCCGGCTGATCGAACGCGCCCGCGCGGCCGGAACGCTGGGGGAATGGCGAGGGGCGAGCGCTGTGGACATGGCTGCGCTCGAGCAAGTGCTGCTGCGGGTGTCCGAAATGGTCTGCGAGTTGCCGCAACTGCGCGAAATGGACATCAACCCCATCATCGTCGACGAATCCGGCGCCGTGGCGGTGGATGCGCGCATCGTCATCGACACCGCTGTCCAGCCACAAGGCGCGCGCGGCAACGACTACAACCACCTGGCCATCCTGCCCTATCCGGCGCGTCACGAGCAGGTCTGGCCACTGCGGGGCGGCGGCGTCTACACCGTGCGCCCCATTCATCCGGACGATGCGCAGATGCTGCAGGCGCTGGTGCGCGGCCTGTCCGCCGAAAGCCGCTACTTCCGTTTCGTGTCATCCATGGCCGAGCTGCCGCCGGCTATGCTGTCGCGCTTCACGCTGATCGACTACGACCGCGAAATGGCGCTGGTGGCGGTGATCAAGGAGCGCAAGGCAGGCGACGATGGCCAGATCGTCGAGACCGGGCGCATCGTCGGCGTGTCCCGCTACATCACCAATCCCGACAGCACGAGCTGCGAGTTCTCGCTGGTCGTCGCCGACGACTTCGGTGGGCAGGGCCTGGGTTCCCGGCTCATGCTCAGCATCATGGAAGTCGCGCGCGAGAAAGGCCTCACGGAGATCGAGGGGCTGGTGCTGGCCAACAACCCGGGCATGCTTCGGCTCATGAAAAATCTGGGCTTCACCATCAAATCTTTTCCGGAGGATGAGGATTTCAGGCTGGTGAGTCACGCCCTGTGACCCCGACCGGCGCGCACCTCATCGCGCCTGGGACGGCTGGTAAGATTTGGCTCCTGTCACCCGCCCGCTTTCCCCACGAATCCGCCCATGTCCAAGTCAGTCAGCCTGGCTGCCAGCGCCCCCGTCAGCTTCGAGATCAAGAGCGCCAGCCTGCCGCTGGTGGCGCTGCGGCTCAAGACAGTCCACCTGGACCAACTGGCCATGGAGCTGGCCCGCCAGTACGGGGACATTCCCGATTTTTTCGACAACGACCCGCTGCTGATCGATTTTTCCACGCTGCCGGTCGACGCGGCCGTGCCCGACATGGCGGCACTGCTGCAGCTGTTGCGCGGGCACCGGCTGGCGCCACTGGCTTTCCAGGGGGGAACGGCCGACCACAGGGCCGCAGCGCTCGCGGCGGGACTGACGGCCGCGCCGGACTTGGTGTGGCCGCGAGAGAAGACCGTGCCGGCCGCGTCGCCCACGGCCCCGGCAACCGCCGCATCGGAGCCCGCGGCACCGCCTCCCGCCACCACGGCGCTGGTGATCGACAAACCCCTGCGCTCGGGCCAGCAGGTGTATGCGCGCGGGCGCGACCTCGTCGTGATGGCCATGGTCAACGCGGGCGCGGAGGTCATTGCCGACGGGCACATCCACGTGTACGCGCCGCTTCGCGGCAAGGCCATTGCCGGCGCGCGCGGCAATGCCGAGGCTCGTATCGTCGCGCTCAGTCTGGAGCCCGAGCTCCTGTCCATCGCCGGCGTCTACCGCACCACCGAGAAAGCCTTGCCCGACGAAGTCCGCGCGAAAGCCGCGCAAGTGCGGCTGGTCAGCGGCGCCGATGGTGACCGGCTGGTGATGGAAGCCCTCAAGACCTGACCGCCGACCGGCGGGACGACACCGAACTCAACCCATTCACAAGGCACCCCTCCATGGCAAAAATCATTGTTGTGACCTCCGGCAAGGGCGGCGTGGGCAAGACCACGACCAGCGCCAGCTTCGCCACCGGCCTGGCGCTGCGCGGCTTCAAGACCGCCGTGATCGACTTCGACGTCGGCTTGCGCAATCTGGACCTCATCATGGGCTGCGAGCGCCGCGTGGTGTACGACCTGATCAACGTGATCCACGGCGAGGCCAACCTCAACCAGGCGCTGATCAAAGACAAGCAGTGCGACAACCTGTTCGTGCTGGCGGCCTCGCAGACGCGTGACAAGGATGCGCTGACGCAGGAGGGTGTGGAAAAAGTGCTGACCGACCTGGCCGGCATGGGTTTCGACTACATCGTCTGCGACTCCCCGGCGGGCATCGAGACCGGCGCGCTCATGGCCATGCATTTCGCCGACGAGGCGCTGGTCGTCACCAACCCCGAGGTGTCGAGCGTGCGCGACTCCGACCGCATCCTCGGCATGCTGGGCAGCAAGACGAAGCGGGCGATCGAAGGTGGCGAGCCGGTGAAGGAACACCTGCTCATCACGCGCTACAACCCTGGGCGCGTGCAGGAAGGCCAGATGCTCTCGCTCGATGACATCCAGGACATCCTGCGCATCGAGCTGATCGGCGTCATTCCCGAGAGCGAGGCCGTGCTGCAGGCCTCCAACCAGGGCGTGCCGGCGGTGCACATGAAGGGCAGCGACGTGTCGGAAGCCTACAAGGACGTGGTGGACCGCTTCCTCGGCGAGGACAAGCCGCTGCGCTTCATCGACGCCGAAAAACCGGGCTTCCTCAAGCGCCTGTTCGGAGGGAAGTGAGCCATGTCCTTTCTTTCCTTTCTTCTCGGCGAAAAGAAGAAAACCGCCAGCGTGGCGCGGGAGCGGCTGCAGATCATCCTTGCCCACGAGCGCAGCGGGCGCAATGCCGCCGAGCCGGACTACCTGCCGCAGCTGCAGCGTGACCTGGTCGCGGTCATCGGCAAGTACATCCGGATCAATCCCGACGACATCAAGGTTCACCTCGAACGGCAGGACAACCTCGAAGTGCTGGAAGTCAAGATCGAACTGCCCGAAAACCGGTAGCGTGGGTTTCAGAGCCTTGGGTGGAGTTTTTCATGTCGCCCCTGACATCCATCTGGCTGCAATTCATCCTCTGCACTGGCGTGATCGGCATCGCCGGCTTTCGCCTGAGCCGTTACGGGGACGCCATCGCCATGCTGACGGGGCTGTCCCGGAACTGGATCGGGTTGATCCTGGTGGCCACCGTCACGTCGCTGCCTGAACTGGTGACCGGCCTGAGCGCCGTCACCATGGCGGCGGCGCCGGACCTGGCCGTGGGCGACGTCCTGGGCAGCTGTGTCTTCAATCTCACGATCCTGGCCTTGATCGATCTGTTTCATCGCAAAGGGCCCCTGTATGCCCAGGCGGGGTCCGGGCATGTCCTGTCCGCGGGGTTTGGCGTCATGCTGCTGGCGGCCGTGGGCCTGGCCATCCTGATGACCGGGCAGGGTGCAATGCCCTCGGTTGGGCAGGTCAGCCTGGCCAGTGTGGGCCTGTTTGTCCTGTATCTGGTGGCGATGCGGGCGATCTACCTGACCGAACAGCGCCACCCTGGCGTGGCCGTCCAGGACAAGCCGGCCATGTCGCTCAAGAAGGCGCTCATGGGCTACGGCGTGGCATCCGTCGTCATCGTGGGCGCCGGGATCTGGCTGCCGCTGATCGGCGTGGAAC
>JAEWVY010000132.1 GCA_023396625.1 Pseudomonadota bacterium
CATGGGCAAGGAGGGGCCATTTGGCGCCTTTTGCGCCGGAGGGGATATCCGCTTCTTTCATCGGGCGGCCCTGGCGGGCAACCCTGAGCTGGAAGATTTCTTCACCGAGGAATACGCACTCAACCACCTGATTCATACCTACCCCAAACCCTATATCGCCTTCATGGATGGCGTGGTCATGGGTGGGGGCATGGGTATCAGCCAGGGAGCCAGTGTGCGTGTGGTCACGCCACGCACGAGGATGGCCATGCCTGAGACGCAAATCGGCCTGTTCCCGGATGTTGGTGGCGGGTATTTCCTGAGCCGCTGTCCAGGCCGTCTTGGCGAATACCTGGCGTTGACCGGCCAACCGCTGGGTGGGCACGATGCGGTGTTCGCAGGGTTGGCCGACGGCTGTGTGGATGCCGCACGCCTCCCGTCGCTGTGGGAGACCCTGATCGGAACGCCATTTGAATCGGGGGCGGCAATCGAACACTGGATTGCTACATATTATATAGCAAACAATGACCGTCCGACGCTGAATATGGCCGAAATTAATGCCTATTTTGGATTGGCCACGGTGGGGGACATGATTCAGGCGCTGGAAGCCGAGACTGGCGCATGGGCCAGCGAGACGGCGGCTGCGCTGCGCCGGCGTTCCCCGCTGATGCTGCATGTGGCGCTCGAGCAGATCCGGCGTGCCCGCGCCCTGGGCCTGGCCGATGACCTGCGCATGGAGCGTGACTTGGTTCGCCATTGTTTCAATACCGTCCATCTGGGCCGCTCGGGCGGCACAAGCGAGACGGTCGAGGGCGTGCGGGCGCTGGCGGTGGACAAGGACCATGCACCGCGCTGGAGCCCCCCCCGCATCGAGGACGTGGTGCCTGAGATGGTGGCCCCCTTTTTCGCGAGCCCCTGGCCAGCCTGGGCGCACCCTTTGCGCGCTCTGGGCTGACCGCGGCATCAAAGCTGCTCGTACACAGCCTGGGCCAGCGGCATCAAGCGCTCCCGTGGCAGCGCGCCTGCCAGAGCGTAGCCAAAACCCTGGTCGACCCAGTAGAAGCTCGGGATGGCTTCTGTGCCTGAAAAGCGGAATGCCGTCTCCGAGGCTGCCGAGCTGGACGCGCTGGCGTCCACAGCCCCCAGGTAAAGCGTGATCCGCTCACCCTGGGCAGACTGGAACATGAACTGGGCTCGGGCCCCGGCGTCGCCAGGCAACAGACGCCCACCCACTAGTTCATAGCCCAGCGCGGACAGGTCCGGCACCTTCAGCGGACGCCCCACGCGCTTCGACAGCCATTGCACCAGGTGCTCCTGCTGCGCTGCCGTCACTTCGACGGGATGGCGGACTTCGGGCGCATAGACCGCATGGGCCAGGGCGGCTTGCTGCGCGAAGGCCGGCCCATGACTGCCAGCCTGGACTGCCGCGGCCACGCGCTGGGTGCGGCCCCCGCTCCACTGGACATGCCCGAGCCAGCCCGCGCCAAAGGTCATGATCAGACTTGCGGCCATGCCACCCCAGCGCCACCATCCCTGCCGGCGTGACCGTATGTCCGCCAGACGGAGGGCGGCGGCGGTCAGCGAAGGCGGCACAGGCTGGTTCAGCACGGCACGGTGCAGGCTGTGCAGGGCATCGCGCTGGGCGCGCATCGCCGCCAGCGTGGCCGCTGCCGAGGGGTCCTTCGCCAGACGCGCTTCGATGGCGGCACGCGATGCGGATGTCAACTGGCCGTCCAGCAGCGCGTTCAGCTCGTCGTCGGTCACGGCGGAGGGAGGGGCTGGGATGTTCATGTCGGTTCCGGCAAGTTCATTTCAGGCGGCGCAGTGCGGGGGAGTGTGTGGCGGGAGGTATTTCCGCCTGCCCGGCAGGGGCATCCATCAGTTCGCGCAAGCGTGAGCGCGCGCGAGAGAGACGTGACATGACGGTGCCCACGGGCACGCCCAGCACACGAGCCACGTCTTCATAACGCATGTCTTCCAGCGTGACCAACAGCAGCACGGCCCGCTGGTCGTCAGGCAGCCGAAGTAGGCACCGCTGCAGGTCCAGCGTCAGATCGATCCCGGCATCGGATGCAGCCAGTTCGCCGGCAACCGCCTCGGGATCCACGCGCAAACCGGACAGTCCGTGCCTGGCGTGGCTGCGGACCTGGTTGGCATACACGTTGTGCATCAGTGTGAAAAGCCAGGCGCGCAGATCGGAGCCTGTACGCCACAGGTGCCAGCGGCTGCAGGCACGCTCGAGCGTGTCCTGCACCAGGTCGTCGGCGGCCCAGGAGTCCCCGGTCAGCGCCCGCGCATAGCGACGCAGGCCGGGAATCTGGTCGAGTAGGGTCTGCCGGTTCATCGTGCACGTGGGAGCGGTCGTGGACGAGGTGGATCGGCGAACGCTCGCAATCAGGGTTTAGCCAGATGCCAGACCTTGTTGAATCCGTCACCGGTGCGGTCGCCCGGCTTGGTGTCCTTGACCCAGTAGTACAGCGGCTTTCCCTTGAACGCCCATTGCTTGCGGCCATCGGCGCGGGTCACGATGCTGTAGTCGCCCGTGCCCTTGTCCGTTTCGCCAGCCAGCAGGGGCGGCCAGTTGGTGGCGCAAGGGCCGTTGCAGTTGGACTTGCCGTCCCCGACGTCCTTGTCGAAGACATAGAGTGTCATGCCATTGGGGCCGACCAGCGCACCGTCCCTGGCGGTGGCGGGTGGCTGACTGGCCATGGAGGCACATCCTGCAAGCAGGGCAAAGGTAAGGGCGGCTGCGCCGAGGTGTTTCATGGGGTTCTCCAGTTGATGTGAAGGTCAGGCAGTGCTTGCTGCCACCCCCATGAACACCGATCGGCCCCCGGTTATTCCCGCCAAACTGAAATAATCTTCAGCGGTGGCGTGATTTCATGGCGCGTTCGACCTCCCGTTTCCCTTCCCGGTCCTTGATAGTGTCGCGCTTGTCGTGCTCTGCTTTTCCGCGGGCCAGACCGATGTCGCATTTCACCCGGCCATTTTTCCAATGGAGATTCAGCGGCACCAGGGTGTAGCCCTTTTGCTCGACTTTCCCAATCAAACGGCGGATTTCCGGTTTGTGCAGCAGCAATTTCTTGGTTCGCACGGCATCCGGGTTTACATGGCTGGATGCGGTTCGCAGTGGATTGATCTGGCAGCCGATGAGAAAGAGCTCGCCGTTGCGGATCACCACGTAACCGTCGGTCAACTGCACCTTGCCCTCGCGCAGCGCCTTGACCTCCCAGCCCTCGAGCACCATCCCGGTTTCGAAACGTTCTTCGATGAAGTAGTTGTACGCCGCTTTTTTGTTGTCAGCGATGCGGCTGTTGGTTTCGGGTTTTTTTGTGGCCATGAAGCAGGATGGGGGTGCCGTTGCACGGTGTCAAGGCGGGGAACCTGGGAAAGTGATACTTACAATTCGGAGCGAGTCGCGCATTCTATGAAAAACGTCCACAAATCCGTCCTGATCTGGTACAGCCCAGAAGAAATGTTTGCGCTGGTGACCGATGTGGCGCGATACCCAGAGTTTCTGCCGTGGTGCGACCATGGCAAGGTGGTCGAGCAGGATCCTGCGGGCATGGTTGCCGAGGTTGGCATCACGTTTGGTGGCATTCGTCAAATTTTCACGACACGAAATGATCACGAGCACCAGCGGGCTGTGCGGATGCGGCTGCTTTCGGGACCCTTTTCCCGGCTTGATGGCGGTTGGCAGTTCATGCCGGTGGCGGACGGCTCCCAGCGAGCCTGCAGGGTGGAACTGCGGTTGGAATATGGTTTCGACAACCGGGCGCTGGCGGCCGTGGTGGGACCGGTGTTTGATCGAATTGCTTCGAGTTTGGTGGATGCTTTCGTGAAGCGTGCCGAACAAGTCTATGGGTAAGCTATGCCGATCACGGTGACGATCACGTATTCGCCCGCGCCTCGCGAGGTATGGGAGGAGGTGATGCAGTTGCCTGACGGCGCCACTGTGCGCGATGCGGTGTTTCGTAGTGGGGTTTTCACCACGTTTCCTGCATTGGATCCGAGCCGTGGCGGGGTGGGCGTTTGGGGACGGAAGGCGCCGGCCGCACAGATTTTGAGGGATGGGGATCGGGTGGAGATTTACCGACCCCTCGAAGTCGATCCCAAGGTGGCCCGCCGCGAACGTTTTCAGAAACAGGGGGCCCGCACGTCAGGTCTGTTTGCTCGCCGGCGACGGGATTCCAAGGCGGGATATTAGAAAACTAGAAAACGAGCCCAGCTCGTCTGCCGCCGCACAGTGACAAGACGCAAACAGGTGGGGCGCGGCCGCAACTTCAGTTGCACTCCGACTGGATGATGCCTTGGATCCGCTTGGTTTCCGTGGCGCGCGCTGCGTCGTCGAGAAACTCGCGCTCCCCCTTCTCGTTCATACGGGCAATGCGCGATCCGGAATCGAGCGTGGCTTTCGCCGCCTTGGCGCGGGTGCAATTCTCCGCCTTGGCTTGGGAATTTTTTTCCTCTTGGGCCTTTACCCGTTCGGCTTCCGCCTTTTCGGCCTGCTTCTTTTTTTCTTCCAGCACCTTGTCCTGGCCGGAAATTCGAGGCGCAACCCCGCTGGCCTTGACAGTCGCTGCACTGGCCTGAGGCGCAGGCGTGGGCGCCGGCGTCACGACCCGGGTGCCGGGATGTTTGAGGATATTTTTCTCCGGCACTTCCGGTGATGGTGGGCGGTCACTGAAAACTTTGCGCCCACTGGAGTCGATCCACTGCCACTGAGCCAGTGCCGTCATCGAACTTGCCCAAAGCAGGCATGCCAGCGTTACTGTCCTTGGTTTCATCAGATTAGTGTAGCGTTCCTGAGGGGACTTATAAAAAGGAGACCATTGCGACTGTGACAATCTGCTCGGATGGGCAGGACGCTCAGTTCTGCTTGACGGAAGAGCAGACGGGTACAATCTGTTTTTTGGAGCTTTCACATGCGCCTTCTTGGAAAAGCGCTCACCTTCGACGATGTGTTGCTGGTGCCAGCGTACTCCCAGGTCCTGCCCAAGGACACGTCCCTCGCAACGAGACTTTCCCGCAACATCCAACTGAATTTGCCACTCGTGTCCGCAGCCATGGACACAGTGACCGAGGCGCGCCTGGCCATTGCCATCGCGCAAGAGGGTGGCATGGGCATCGTGCACAAGAATCTGACGCCACAGGAACAGGCTTCCCATGTGGCCAAGGTCAAGCGGTACGAATCAGGGGTGCTGCGTGACCCAGTGGTCATCACGCCCGAGCACACGGTGATGCAGGTGCTGCAACTTTCCGAGCAACTGGGCATCTCCGGTTTTCCGGTATGCGATGGCGGGAAGGTGGTCGGTATCGTGACAGGCCGTGACCTTCGATTCGAGACACGTTACGACGTCAAGGTGCATCAGATCATGACGCCGCGCGAGAAGCTCATCACGGTCAACGAAAAGGAAGGCACGACTCCCGCACAAGCCAAGGCGCTTCTCAACAAACACAAGCTTGAACGGATCCTGGTTGTCAATGACGCCTTTGAGTTGAAGGGGCTCATCACTGTCAAGGACATTACCAAACAAACTAGCTTCCCTAACGCGGCGCGTGATGTGGCGGGCCGTTTGCGGGTGGGTGCCGCGGTCGGCGTGGGAGAGGGCACGGAAGAGCGTGTCGAAGCCTTGGCCAAGGCAGGTGTTGACGCGATCGTGGTGGACACGGCGCACGGTCACAGCAAGGGTGTGATTGAACGGGTGCGCTGGGTGAAGCGGAACTATCCCGCGGTGGACGTGATTGGCGGCAATATTGCCACCGGAGCGGCTGCGCTGGCCTTGGTGGAGGCCGGTGCCGACGCTGTCAAGGTAGGTATTGGTCCGGGGTCCATCTGCACGACACGGATCGTGGCCGGCGTGGGTGTTCCCCAGATCATGGCTATCGACAACGTGGCCACGGCCCTCAAAGGCACGGGTGTGCCGCTGATTGCCGACGGTGGCATCCGTTTCAGCGGTGACATCGCCAAAGCGCTGGCTGCGGGTGCCAGCTCCATCATGATGGGCGGCATGTTCGCCGGCACGGAAGAGGCCCCCGGCGAAGTCATCTTGTACCAGGGCCGCAGCTACAAGAGCTACCGGGGCATGGGAAGCATTGGCGCGATGCAGCAGGGCAGTGCCGACCGTTACTTCCAGGAATCGAGCACCGGCAATCCGAACGCCGACAAGCTGGTGCCCGAAGGCATCGAGGGCCGCGTGCCCTACAAGGGCTCCTTGGTTTCCATCGTCTACCAGATGGCCGGTGGCGTTCGCGCTGCCATGGGTTATTGCGGATGCGCGACGATCGAGGAAATGAACAACAAGGCCGAGTTTGTTGAAATTACTGCGGCTGGCATCCGGGAAAGCCACGTGCACGACGTGCAGATCACCAAGGAAGCGCCCAATTACCGGGCGGACTAAGGGCACACCCCCAGGCTGCGCGCACTTCGTGTCGCTGCGTCACCCCCCCTGCAGGGGGCAACACTGGCGGACCGGCCAAGCCGGATCCGCGGTGTTTCTGGGTTGAAGACACGCATAGACACGTATATCGCAAGCACGTCCCATGCAACACCAAAAGATTCTCATCCTCGATTTCGGCTCCCAGGTCACCCAGCTCATCGCTCGTCGCGTGCGCGAAGCACATGTGTACTGCGAGGTCCATCCCTGTGACGTGACGGACGACTGGGTACGTCAGTACGCTGCCGACGGCCAACTCAAGGGCGTGATCCTCTCTGGCAGCCATGCCAGCGTCTATGAGGAGAGCACGGACAAGGCGCCGCAGGCCGTGTTCGAGCTGGGCGTGCCGGTGCTGGGCATCTGCTATGGCATGCAGACCATGGCGCAACAGCTTGGCGGCAAGGTCGAGAGCGGCCACCAGCGCGAGTTCGGCTACGCCGAGGTGCGCGCCCATGGTCATACGGCCTTGCTCAAGGACATCGCCGATTTCACCACCGCCGAGGGCCACGGCATGCTCAAGGTCTGGATGAGCCACGGCGACAAGGTGACCGCGTTCCCGCCCGGCTTCAAGCTCATGGCCTCGACGCCAAGCTGCCCCATCGCCGGCATGGCCGACGAAGCACGTAAGTTCTACGCGGTGCAATTCCACCCCGAGGTCACGCACACGGTGCAGGGGCGGGCGCTGCTGGAACGCTTCGTGCTGGAGATCTGCGGCGCCAATCCCGACTGGATCATGCGCGACCACATCGGTGAGGCGGTGGCTGCTATACGCAAGCAAGTCGGTGACGAGGAAGTGATCCTGGGGTTGTCCGGTGGCGTCGATTCCTCGGTGGCGGCAGCGCTGATCCACCGCGCCATCGGCGACCAGTTGACCTGCGTATTTGTGGACCATGGCCTGCTGCGCCTGAACGAGGGCGACATGGTGATGGACATGTTCGCCGGCAAGCTGCACGCCAAGGTGATCCGTGTCGATGCCAGCGAACTGTTCCTGGGCAAGCTGGCCGGCGTGAGCGATCCCGAGCAAAAGCGCAAGATCATCGGCGGCCTGTTCGTCGACGTGTTCAAGGCAGAAGCCGCCAAGCTCAAGGCCAGCGGGGCAGGGCACAAGGGCGCGACCTTTCTGGCGCAAGGCACGATCTACCCCGATGTCATCGAGTCCGGTGGCGCCAAGAGCAAGAAGGCCGTCACCATCAAGAGCCACCACAACGTGGGCGGCCTGCCCGAGCAACTGGGCTTGAAGCTTCTGGAGCCGCTGCGCGACCTGTTCAAGGACGAGGTGCGCGAGCTGGGTGTGGCGCTGGGCCTGCCGCACGACATGGTCTACCGCCACCCCTTCCCCGGGCCAGGTCTTGGCGTGCGCATCCTGGGCGAGGTGAAGAAGGACTACGCCGACCTGCTGCGCCGTGCCGACGCGATCTTCATCGACGAACTGCGCTCGACCATCGAGCCCAATTCCGGCAAGAGCTGGTACGACCTCACCAGCCAGGCCTTCACCGTCTTCCTGCCCGTCAAGAGCGT